>JAGNMH010000009.1 GCA_017991275.1 Acidobacteriota bacterium | reverse complement strand
AGCAATCACCAGTCCAATCGCAATGGTCAATAAATATAGAGTTTTTTTATCTGATTTTATAGAAATGTAGTTCATTGCCGTTGCCAATAAATCAATTCTGCACATGCTGAGGATAAGGGCTTCCGAACCTGGAAACGCCTATAACATCGTCGGCCTGACCCTTGACCCGCAATCCCAAAGGACTCCACGCCCAGCGAGCCACCACGCCAGCGACAGGCACCCAGTACATCAATGAAGTCAGATTGCCGACTGAGAACATCCAGCTTTCAAAAAATGCATTGGCTGATCCGGCGGCGAACACGGCAATGAAAACCGCGTTGATGTTGCGTTCCAAATAACTCCCTTTATGCTGAATCAGTAACACGCCTTTTCCGGTCACACGGTAAAGCAACAGCAATAGCAGAATCAGTCCCGGCAAACCCAGGTCGCCAAAAATTTCCAAATAACTGTTGTGAAGTGAACGGCCCGCTTCTTCATCGCGAGTGAATGGAAAAACCAGCAGATGTGAAGCCGCAAAACCATACCCTGTCAATTTTTGTTTCCAAAATAATGGCCAGACGCCAGACCACATCTTAAACCGTTCCTCTTCCGCCATTTGCGAGGTAAAATCTGTTACCTGCATTGATTTATCAGTGCCTTTGCGGACAAAGCTGACTAAATCGCTTTTCAGCGTTGCGGAAACCGACAAGACAAGCAGCAAACAAACTGCCGCCGCTATGATCTTGATGCGGTTCTGCAGATTAACCACGAAAAAATATGCTGCAACTGCCACTACACAGGAACTCATTCCATTACGTGAGTTGGAAAACCACAAACCTAGCAGGATAATCAGCAATAAACTAACATCCGCAATTTTCACCCATCGTTTCTGCGCGACAACTCGCCAGTGAAACAACACATATGGAGTTACCAAGGCAGAAAACGTGCCGAACATGTTCTGGTTGCCGAAGAATCCGGCATATTGGTTCATAATGATTGTGATGCCATACCCCAATCCAGACAGCAACATTACTATTGCCGGAGCCAACATGATCCAGGCCGTATAGTATTTTAGCTGGAAGAAACGAATACAATTTTCGCTGTTAAACAAATAAACTGTCATGCCTCTCATTACGGAAAAGGCCAGCAAGACAAAACTTATCGCCCTGAAAAACGAATAACTAAAACTGTCTGCGTATAATGATGACACCAACATGTCGCACAGCAAAAGCGTAACGATTAAACCTAGTACCACATCAATACGATACTTACTTGATGGCTTAAAACGCCATGAGCACCAAGCCAGAAGCACAAGCGACCCCCAACGCACCAAGCTCAGAGGGCTGAATGCTCCCTCCGACATCTCAGCGGAAATACCGTAGTAAGCTTTATTGGTGGCGTAAACAATAAGAATTAAAAAGAAAAACCCATAAGCGCGCAAAAAGCCATCGCGAAAACGATAGCGGAAAAGCCAAAGGTAACAACCGAGAATAAGAATTAGAACTGGTGCTGCACTCATTTTTTATGATAGGTAGTTTCAACAGCGAGGATTATACCTTTCGCTGCGCTTTCAATTGACCAATCCCGAATTTTTGCTTGCGACTTTAACTGCATTGAGCGTAATAAGGAGCGGTTTGTTACAAGAAATTGCATTGCATTTGCCAACTCTTTAATTGAAAACCCCTGAAGCACAATGCCGTTGTCAGAATCAACTAAATCTATAGTTGCACCGCAAAACTTATACGCAATGACAGCCAGACCGCAAACCATCGCTTCATTTACCACCAATCCCCATGGTTCGTCATCAGCGGGCAACACCAAAACATCAGCCAGGCAGTAGAAAGCGGGTAAATCACAAGGATCAACATTACCAGAAAAATGAATATTAGACTTACCACTTGCCAGGAGTTTTAACGACTCGGCTTCTTCACCTGATCCAACAATTACTATACCAAATTCATCTGAGTTCAACAGATGCGCCGCCTGAATAATCAAATCTATATTTTTACGCTTAATCAATCGCCCGACGAACAGGAATACAACCTTATCACCAAGCTTCAAACGATTACGCCAATCTTTAGCAGTTTCACTCAGTGCATCCTTGGCTTTTGAAAAAAAGTCGTTATCAACCACCAACCCAGAACTAAATAATTGCGATGGAGTTGCGCCATATTTTTCCCAAAACAACTTACTGGCGGTTCCAATTGTTACCAGAGCAGAGGCTCTTTTGATTACCAATCGCAACCATGCATTTTTAGCAATTCGCTTCAACCCTTTGGCTCTATCAAAATAATAATTGGAATCACCCGTCAGCGCGAAAGGAGTTTTAGTTATCATCGCCCAGACAAGCAAGAACATTTGCGGCTTTAGTGTATATCCATAGCAAATCAAATAATCGGGTCTCTCGTTACCTAGAAAATTCCATAACTTAATAGCGACAGACAAAGAGATTCCAAGACTATCACTCAAATCAGAGCTTAATTGATCTAAAATAACGGTTCGGTAAGAGGAACGATCAGACAGTGTCGCATTCTGCCAACCAACAGTTCGATTCCAGTTGGTAGTATAGCAAACTGTTAATTGCCACCCTGGCGTTTCCCCTAACTCTTCAAACAGGGGTAAGAAGTACGGCGCCGGCACATTATTCAATAACAAGACCTTCATATTTGGTATTTATACTTGCCAAAGAAACGGAGCTAATCTTGGCGTCACACAGCTAAAGTTGCTGTTTATATTTAACTGATAAAAGCTCTGGCCATAAAGTGCGCGTTTTAACTGTCCCTTCTTACGCCAAAACCATTGCTTTTACCGACTTTCGGCGTGGTGCTATTATCATCGCCTTAACTCGCCAAATGAAACCTGTTATCCACGATTTATTGGCGATAGTTGCTCGAGGTTTTAGGAAATCATGAAAATCACACTTTCCATCGCCGGTTTTGACCCTTCGGGCGGAGCTGGTGTATTGGCCGACATCAAAACTTTCTCGGCCTTTGATTGTTTTGGTGTGGCGGCTATCACTTCTTTGACTTCACAAAACACCCTAGCTGTTTACGGCGCCGTTCACCAATCGGCGAAAGCATTGCGTATGCAGATTGAGCCTGTCGTCAAAGATTTCAAAATATCGGCTGTCAAAACCGGAATGCTTCCTACGCATGAAACCATACAGGTTGCCGCCGAAGCGATTGAACAATGCCTGCTGCCCAACGTGGTCATTGACCCGGTAATACGTTCAACCAGTGGTTACAATTTGATTGACGAATCGGTAATGCATTTTTTGATCGAACGGCTTTTACCACTTGCTGACGTAATTACACCAAACATGGCAGAAGCCGAGCGGCTGACCGGAATGGAAGTCAAAGACCTGAATGGAATGAAAAGCGCCGCTATCAAGATTTATGATATGGCACAAGCCGCAAAAGAAAACCAGAATTGGCCGCGCCCCACTACGCCACGCCGGACAGTACTGGTGAAAGGCGGACATCTGACCGATGAAGCGACGGACATCTTGTTTGATGGCAATGAAATTCGCCTGTTTCGAGCGCCCAAAATCGCAACACGCAACACGCATGGAACCGGGTGCACTTTGTCATCAGCAATCGCGGCTTTGTTGGCCAACGGCTACGATATTCCGCAGGCCGTAACCCGTGCAAAACTTTATCTGGAAGCCGCGTTGCTTTCAGCGCCCAATATTGGACATGGTTCAGGACCAGTCAACCATGCTGTCTGGAATTTTAGAAATTCAAACTATTCCCAAAGTTTATGAACAAACTTCAGGACAAAAACGGTGTGACTCAAACGGAAACCGAGTTGTTGGTTCGCCAATCGGATGAAAGCGTTGCTCGCTTTGATCCGCAGCGAATTACCAGCGCGCTGGTGCTGGAGACAGGGCTGCCACTGGAACTGGCCACAAAAATCAGCCTGGAAGTTGAAGAACAAATTGAGCGTTCCGGTATTCGCGCGCTTACCGCTCCGCTGATTCGCGGTTTGGTGGATGCCAGGCTGCTGGAATACGGCCTGATTGCCGAATACCGCAAACATTCACGACTTGGCGTACCACTATTCGACGTTGATCGAATGATTCAGGCTGGCGTTAACGACACCACGCGGCTGCATGGCCCCGAAGGAACCAGCCTTACCCTGGCCGAAGCCATTAAACGCGAATACGCCATTTTGACAGTTTTTTCCGAAGCCGTGGCCAACGCTCACTTGTCAGGCGATTTGTACCTGGAAAACTTGGGCGAAATTGACCGCCCAACGGCGATGATTGGTTCGATAGACTTCATCAAACGACTTGGCATTCGTTTGCCTGGAGGGCTGGTTGGTTCGCGCCCGGCAAAACGCGCCGAAGTTCTGTCGTCGCATCTGGTTACTTACACTGCTGCGCTGCAAGGTTATTTCAGCGACGCGCTCTCATGGGACTCCGTCAACTTTGCTTTTGCTCCTATGTTGACGGGTTTAAGCCAGCGCGAGATCAAACAGTTGGCACAGAGCCTTTTGTTTGAACTTTCGACACCCGTCGTCGCCCGCGGAGGTCAGCCCGTTCGATGTGACCTGCATTTGGATTGGGATGCACCTGCTTATTTGCGAGAACTGCCAGCAGTCGGCGCGGGTGGCGAAAAATTCAGCGCATCTTACGGAACTATGAGTGAAACGGCGCGCGAGTTTCTGAAAGCCATCTTTGAAGTTTATTTGGAAGGCGACGGACAAGGTTTGCCGTTCATCGGTTCGCGTCCTGTGTTGCACCTGACCAGTTCGTTTTTTGAAAATCCGGCCAACCAGAGTTTTCTGGAATTGGTTTGCAGTGCGGCTTCGGAACGCGGTGGAGTCGTTCTGGTTTTTAATCGCCCAAATGAAAATGAAGCGGCTTCCGCGTTTTCATCCAGATTCGGAGTCAGTGGAGAAAAACTGCAACGCGCAAATGAAAGCTGGCAATGGCGTGCTGCAGTTTTTTCATCTGTGGCCATAAACCTGCCGCGCATCGCTTATCAAATTGACGGAGCCAAAGGTAACCCATCGAAAGTCTTTGAACTGTTGACCGGTTTACTGGAACTTGCGGCTCAGGCATCGCTGGAAAAGCGCGTTTTTCTGGAAAAGTTGCTGGCGCGTGGTGAATCAGGCCCGTTGGCAATGCTGGCGATGCGCCCGGAAAAAGAACCTTTTCTGCCGCTCAGTTGGACTTCGCACGCAATTTGCCCGATTGGTTTGGCTGAATTGACTCAATTCATTACTGGCGAGTCCATTGAAACTTCGTCGGCTGCACGTGAGTTTGCTGTCAGCGTGACGGCCCATCTAAAAGAAGAAACATTGCGACTTTCGGCCAAACACAATGTCCGTTTCCTGTTGGCAGAATCGCACGACTTGATAGCTCCACATCGTCTGTCCAGACTGGATGTAAGTCGCTTCGGCGAAGAAGTCGTCAGCAGAGCAGTTATGCGCGAAGTCACACCAATTGAGAATGAAAATGAATCGAACGCCGTCTTTTATACGAACTCAGTCAAGCTGCCAGCCACTTCAACCGCGCCTCCTATAACCCAGTTAACGGTCGAAGGCGTTTTACAAAATAAAGTTATCTGGAATTCGATCAGTGACATCGCACTTGGCCAAAGCTTGCCTCAAGCCGCCGAATTGGCCAGTTTCGTCCGCCAGGCTTTTGAACAAACTCAAGTTTCCGCCATCACTTTTTCAACTGAATTCACGGTCTGCACGGTCTGCCGCGCCGTTTCGCGTGGTTTGCACGCCGAATGCCCTCAGTGTGGCGCTGCCCGCGTCGAAGGCCTGGCTCAAGCCACCAGCCGATACAGTTTCATCTCGAAATGGCCGCAATGGAAACTGACCGAACTTAATCTCCGTAAGAGCGAATAGTTGTCGCCAGCTTAAGTCCGTAACCCGGACTCTCTCGCCGCAGTTTTGCTCATCGTATTGGGTGTGGTACTTTCCCGCCCTCAAATCCGATTCCATTTATCACGCACTGAAATGCCTAAACGAACCGATCTACGCAAAATTATGATCATCGGCTCCGGCCCGATTGTCATCGGCCAAGCCTGTGAATTTGACTACTCCGGCACTCAAGCCTGTCGCGCATTGAAACAGGAAGGTTACGAAGTCGTGCTGGTCAACTCCAATCCGGCAACGATCATGACCGACCCGGAACTGGCTGACCGCACCTATGTCGAACCTCTTACTGTCGAAGCTGTCACCACCATCATCGAACGCGAACGCCCGGACGCTCTGCTGCCAACAGTTGGCGGCCAGACTGCGTTGAACCTGACCGTCAGACTGGCTGAAAGCGGTGTGCTGGAAAAATTCGGCGTCGAGTTGATCGGAGCCAAACTGGACGCGATCAACGTCGGCGAAAACCGTTTGCTGTTCAAACAGGCGATGGACGAAATTGGATTGCAAATGCCGAAAGCGCGATTCTGTCACACGATGGAGGAAGCTCAGGCGGCTGCCCAGGAAATTGACTTTCCAATCATTCTCCGCCCCGCTTTCACTTTGGGCGGAACCGGTGGCGGCATTGCTTATAACTACGAAGAGTTCGAAGAAATTGCCGAACGCGGCCTGACCGCCAGCCCAATCAGTGAAATCCTGGTCGAAGAATCCATCATCGGGTGGAAGGAATTTGAACTTGAGGTCATGCGCGATCTGGCCGACAACGTGGTCATCATTTGTTCGATTGAAAACTTCGACGCGATGGGAGTTCACACCGGCGATTCAATTACGGTGGCTCCGGCGCAAACCCTGACCGACCGCGAATACCAAATGATGCGCGATGCCGCCATCAAGATTATTCGCAAAGTCGGAGTCGAAACCGGCGGATCGAACATTCAATTCGCCTTGAACCCACGCGACGGCAGTTTGCGAATCATCGAAATGAACCCGCGTGTTTCGCGTTCGTCGGCGCTGGCTTCAAAAGCCACCGGTTTCCCGATTGCCAAAATCGCTGCCAAGCTGGCAGTCGGATATACGCTGGACGAAATCCCTAACGACATCACCAAAAAGACTCCGGCTTCGTTTGAGCCGACGATTGATTATGTCGTGGTCAAAATTCCGAAATGGGCTTTTGAAAAATTCCCAGGCGCTGAAGACACGCTGGGCACGCAGATGAAATCCGTCGGCGAAGCAATGTCCATCGGACGCACTTTCAAGGAGGCATTTCTGAAAGGTGTGCGAAGCCTGGAACGCCGAGGCTCTCCTTACGTCGGTTATGTTGACGATGAAACTCTGCGCCGCAAACTCATTATCCCGAATTCCGAGCGTATCCATTATTTGCACGCGGCGTTCGAGCGCGGCTGGACGATGGATGAGTTGTACGAACTGACAAATATTGATCCGTGGTTTTTGAGCCAACTGAAACAAATCGTCGAGCTTCAGGAGGAAATCAAAGAAGAAGAGTTGCCGTCGCTTTCTGCCGATCAGATTCTCCGCGCCAAGCGAATGGGTTTTTCCGATGCCCGCCTGGCCGATCTGCTGAAAGTCACTGAAGACGAAATGCGCTCGAAGCGATTGAGCGATGGCATTCGCCCGGTTTACAAACGAGTTGATACTTGCGGCGCTGAATTTGAATCGCACACACCTTACCTTTACTCAACCTACGAAACCGAATGCGAAGCCGCGCCCAGCGATCGGCGCAAAATCATGATTTTGGGTTCAGGTCCAAACCGTATCGGACAAGGAATCGAATTCGATTACTGCTGCTGCCACGCGGCGTTCGCGCTGAAAGAAGACGGTTATGAAACGATCATGGTCAATTGCAACCCTGAAACAGTTTCGACCGATTACGACACTTCAGACCGGCTGTATTTCGAACCTTTGACCTATGAAGATGTAATGCACATCGTCGAACTGGAAAAACCCGAAGGCGTGATTGTCCAGTTCGGCGGACAGACTCCGCTGAACCTGGCAATGAGATTGCACCAAGCAGGAGTTCCGATCATTGGCACTTCCCCCGAATCAATTGATCTGGCCGAAGACCGCAAACGGTTCGGAAAATTGATCGCCGATCTGAACATTCCTCAACCCATCAACGGCACAGCAGTAACCATTGAAGAGGCAAAACGAGTGGCGGCCAGCATCGGTTATCCGGTCTTGGTCAGGCCAAGTTACGTTCTGGGTGGACGCGCAATGATGATCGTTTACGACGAAGCCAGCCTGGACACTTACATGAAAAATGCCGTCGAGGCTTCGCCGGAAAAACCAATTCTGATTGACCGCTTTTTGGAAGACGCTTTTGAAGTTGATGTTGACGCGCTGGCCGATGGCGCCGAAGGTGGAAGATGTGTGATTGCCGGAATTCAGGAACACATCGAAGAAGCTGGCATCCATTCCGGCGATTCCTCGTGCGTACTGCCGCCTTATATGGTCAAGCCCGAGCATCTGGACACCATGCGCCGGTACACTCGTCAATTGGCCAAGGCTCTGAATGTTCGGGGATTGATGAACATTCAGTTCGCCATCAAAGACGACATTGTTTACGTGCTGGAAGTGAACCCGCGAGCTTCACGCACGGTTCCTTTCGTTTCAAAAGCCACAGGCGTTCCGCTGGCCAAAATCGCCGCCCGAGTGATGACCGGTCGAAAGCTGGATGAATTCGACCTGCCGGACGAACTGACCGTCACCAGCTTTTTTGTTAAAGGCCCGGTGTTTCCTTTTAACAAATTCCCCGGAGTTGACCCAGTGCTTGGCCCTGAAATGCGCTCGACAGGTGAAGTGATGGGAATGGCTGACAGCTTTGGTGGAGCCTTTGCCAAAGCTCAAATGGGCGCGAATTCCACATTGCCAACTGAAGGCACGGCTTTTATCAGCGTCAACGACAACGACAAAAAGAACGCCGTTCGCATAGCCAAGAGGTTGCACGAACTTGGTTTCAAGATTGTGGCAACTCGCGGAACCGCAGGCTTCCTAACCGAAGCAGGCGTGCCCGCCGAAAAGGTTTTCAAGGTCAACGAAGGTCGCCCGAATGTGGTTGATTTGATCAAAAGCGACGAAATTGATTTGATTGTCAACACCCCGCTTGGCCGCGCCTCGTATTACGACGAGCGCGCCATTCGCCGGGCCGCGATGCAATACAGAGTTGTAACCTTCACAACACTGACCGGAGCCAACGCCGCCGCCAGCGCGATTGCCGCGATGAAAAAAGACGGCAAATTGAGCGTCATCAGTTTGCAGGAACATCACGCCTGAAAAGAAAAAATGGCTGGCTGCGGGTATTGACGCCTCAAACCCGCGGGTCTAGTATTCGGCTCGTAAGAGAACTTCTGCAAAGTTAGTGGCATAGGCAATTCAATTTGTTCCTATTCATTTGATCGGGGACCGATGCAAATTTCTGATGGCAGGAACGCTCGCCACCGTTGCGAGAATCCAGGCCGCGGAGCTAAGGTCACCCACCTGTTTTGAACAGGTTCAAATGATGCCTGTGTTACGGCCCCGCGGAAGTTCTCGTAATTTTTTCTGACCGCTTTTTTCACTTCTGTCGTCGCAAACAAACGACGCGACTGACTTAGAAAGGCCTTTCAAACCAAATGTTCAGAGTTTTGTTGACCGGCGACACAATGGCGCGCGCTGGTCGCCGTGTGTTGGAAGAGCGATTATTCGATCTTCGTTCTCAGCGCGAAATTGATTTTGTCGTCTCCAACATCGAAAACGCCGCCGGAGGTTTTTCAATCACTCCGCGCATCGCTGAAGACCTGTTTTCCGCCGGAGTTGACATCATGACTTCCGGTAATCACATCTTCGACAAAAAAGAAATCCTGGATTACATAGAACGCGAACCGCGATTGTTGCGCCCTGCCAACTACGCCCCCGGAGTTCCAGGCAAAGGCCGTTGGGTGGGCAAAGTCAAAGGCGTTCCCGTCGCAGTCATCAATCTGCAAGGCCGAGCTTTTATGCCGCCTTCGGACGATCCTTTCCGTTGCGTTGACGGACAACTGGCCGCGCTGGAACCTTCGGTCAAAATCATTCTGGTGGACATACATGCCGAAACTACCGCAGAGAAAATGGCCATGGGTCGTTACCTGGACGGCAGAGCTTCTGCTGTCGTCGGCACTCACACTCATGTGCAAACCGCCGACGAACAGATTTTCCCTGGCGGCACGGCTTACCTGACCGATTTGGGAATGACAGGCCCTCACGATGGAGTCATAGGCATGCAAACTGGAATAGTCATCGAACGCTTTCTGAAAGGAATATCTCCGCGATTTGAACCGAGTGAAAGCGACATCAAGCTGAACGGTTTGATCGTGGATGTTGACGAAGAAACCGGAAAGGCGCTCAGAGTCGAGCGCGTGAGTTTGAGTCATAAGTGAGAGCCGAGTCATGGTTGACATTGCAAACATAGTAATCATTGGTGGCGGAGTTGTCGGCGCGGCAATCGCTGCCGAAGTTTCTCGTTTTGCAGAAGACGTGTTTTTGCTGGAAGCCTTGCCCAGGCTCGGGCTGGGAACTTCGACGCGCAACAGCGGAGTCATCCACGCCGGGATTTATTACAAACCCGGTTCGCTGAAAGCCATTCACTGTGTGCGCGGAGTGCCGATGATGTATGAGTTCTGCGCCAAACACAGCATACCGCATCAGCGCATCGGCAAGCTGATCGTCGCCGACAGTACAGATCATCTGCCGTTTTTTGAACAGTTGAAACAGAACGCGGAACAAAACGGCGTCTTGGATTTGCGGATCATTGACGGCAAAGAAATTCAAAAAATCGAACCGAACATCGTTTCGCCGATTGCGATTCATTCACCCAGCACGGGCATTGTCGAAGCCGAAGAACTCATCAAAACCCTGGCCCGCATTGCGCAAGCGAACGGCGCCCACATTCTAACCAACACCAAAGTTATCGGAGCCGAAGTCAAAAACGGTCTAACGACCATACGCACCGAACGCGAAGAAGTGCAGGCTCGCGTAGTAATCAACGCCGCTGGTTTGTTTTCCGACGAGGTCGCTCGAATGTTCGGTTACGACCAGCACACGGTTTACCCTTGCCGGGGCGAATACGCCGAAGTCATTCCCAGCCGCAACCAAATCGTCAATGGTCTGGTTTACCCTTTGCCGCTGCCGACAGGCCATGGCCTGGGAGTTCATTTCACGCGAACAACTGGGGGAGCTTTGTTGGTTGGCCCAAATTCGCGTTATCGCCAGAGCAAAGACGATTATGAAAGCGACCGCACGCCAATCAGCGAACATTACGAATCGGCCAGACTGATGTGTCCCAGCTTGCGACTGGACGATTTGCGACTCAGTTACACCGGTCTGCGTCCGCGATTGACGCCGGAACACATTCACACGATTGCCGATTGGGTAATCGAGCACGATCCGCGCTGGCCGCAGGTCATTCATTTGATCGGCATTGAATCCCCAGGACTGACCTCCTGTCTTTCCATAGGCCAAAGCGTAGCCAAGATGGCTGGTTCGGTTTTGTGAGTTTTGTGAACTTCAAATCCATCTTCCGATGTCCAAAACAATTCTTTACTCCTTAGCTTTTGTTGCGCTTGGCCTGCTTTCCGGCTCAATCGGCCCCACACTGCCTGCGCTGGCCGGGCAAACCCACGTCGAAATGAAACAGATCAGCAATCTGTTTGTCGCCCGCTCCGCAGGAACAATGATCGGTTCGTGGGTAATTGGACGACTGTACGACCGCTTCAATGGTCACCCGCTGCTGGCCACGTCATTGCTGGCTTCGGCTGTGGCAATGGCGCTGCTGCCTATTTCCGGTTTTTTGTGGATGTTGGTGGCGCTTTCGATATTTATAGGTCTGGCTTCGGCTTCGATCAATGTCGGCGGCAATGCAATGATCGTCATGGTTCATGGAGAGCGGGTTCGTCCGTATATGAGCACATTGCATTTCGCTTTCGGACTGGGCGGATTCATTGCGCCAATGTTTGTAGCAATGTTTGCCGAACGGGCCGACGGATTGCGAATAGCTTATTGGGTGCTGGCTATGCTTTGTTTGCCACCAATGCTGCTGACGCTGGCTTCAACCAGTCCGCGTCCACAGGTAATACATAACAAAGAAAACAGCGCCGCAATTCCAACGGTTTTGCTTGGCATGCTGGTTTTTTATTTTTTCCTGGAAGTCGGCGCGGAAGCCAGCGTCATGGGTTGGATTTTCAGTTACTCCGTCAAACAGGGGATCGCCATCAACCAGGCTTATAAGATCAATTCGGCATTCTGGGCTGCATTCACTTTCGGGCGACTGGCAACCATCTGGCTCTCGACTCGCTTTGCTGCGTTGCCGATGATTTTATTTTTCATCAGTCTGGCAACATTGTTTGCCATTGCTTTGTTGGTCTTTCCGCCTTCGTCAGCTCTGATTTGGACCTGTACCATCGGTTTTGGAGCTTCGGTCGCGCCGGTTTTCCCCAGCACTTTCGGCTTTGCGCAAAACAGGTTGCATCTGTCAGGCAAGGTGACTGGACTGTTTTTAGTAGGTTCGGCGGCTGGCGGCATGTTCTGGCCTAGGCTGATTGGTCAGTTTTTTGAATCACAAAGCGCCCAGGTCATGACGTGGACGGTCATCTTCACAGAGGTGAGTGCGCTGGTTTTGATTCTGTTCATTGCTTCCCTTTCGCATCACGACGAAAGACCAGCCTGATTCGTTGGTTTGAAAAACAACTTGCCCTCATCGCTCAAGCGAGTAGAATCCCGGCTTGCACTTTCAAATCAGTGTGTAGAGTTCGCCAACCGATTGCCCCCAACCTGGTCTGCGGAATTTCACTATGGACTACTTGATGCTCAGGAATTTTGATCAGGCGGGTTATTACGAAACCCGTTTGATCCTGATGGTCATCAGCCTGGCTGTCGCCGCTTATTTTCTCTATTACAAACAGGATCGCCGCTTTTTGCTGATGTTCGGCATCGGCGTGGCGATGAATGTGTTAGGAAAGTTCGGCAGTGTGGTTGGCGAGCTGAATGCTGTAGCTCCAGTCAGATTTTTTGGCTTGGCGCTTTCCCCGATTCCGTCATTGATTTTTCAGGGCATGTTTGAAGGCGGGATTGTCAGTTTATTTGCTTTTTGGTACGCCGATTTGCGTTCGTCTTCCGCCAAGCCAAAAGAGTGGCGTCCATTTTGGGGTTTGAGCGCGGTTATAGTTGTGTTGGCCTTTGTGGTTGGAATCGTTTCGCGCGGTCGTCAGATAACCTGGTCGCGCGCCGTCTTTGCTCCTTACCTGGTATTGGTTGTCACGGTTATCATTTTCCTGAGCCTGATGATTGCGTGGCGAAAGGACGACCTTTCATCGTTGGCCAGTTTCTTTGCCGGATTGCTGCTGTTTGTATTTTTGAATTACGAACCGATGCACTTGATGGGTACGCGGTTCATTGGTGAGCCTTCCTTGCCGCAACCAGTTGCCGCCGGAGGCATGTCGCAGATTCTGGTTATGTTTCTTTCAAACATCTTTGAAGCCGCCGGCGGCAAGCTTCATTATTTTATGCTGCCTTACGCGCTTGGCTGGGTGGAATTGCGGGAGCGCGAACGGCGCACGCGTGACAAAGTTTCAACCCAACACCTGGCTGACCTGACTGTGCGAGGTTATCGCAAAAAAACAGGCACGACTGCCAACAAATAAACTTTACCCCCTCCACGCTTCATACCAATCTCGCGCCTTTCGTTTTAGACTCTCGTCGTAAATCATTTATGCTCAAACATCCATTGGCACGGCTGGACAGTGATGAACAGTTCAGGCAGAAGCTGCTACCATTTTGCAGGTTGAATCCTGGCGAAATCTGGCGCGACAAGCTCGGTGGTCATCGCGTCGGATGCCTGGACGCCGCCGGGCGCCAAGACGTGTCGAGGCTTTGCGACAAAACCAAAGCGACGCTGGCGATTCACGATCTGCCATACAACTTCATCGCTTTCGAGCAACGGCGGGTTGACGATTTCCTCACCTGGTGTCGCCAGATCGTTGAAAACACCGAAGCAATTCTGGCCGATGACAGCAGTTTGTATTTGTGGATCGGCGCGGATCAGCGAGCGGGGTTCGCTCCGCTGCCAGAGTTGATGCTGATGATGCGCGACACCGGATTTCGTTCGCGCAGCTTCATCACAGTGAGAAACCAGCGCGGTTACGGGACTCAGAAAAACTGGATGAGTGTGCGGCAGGAGTTGTTGTGTTATGCCAAAGGCGATCCGAAATTCACGCCGCAGTACACAGACATTCCCAAAGCCGTCAAAGGTTATTACAAACAAGTCGGCGGCGAATTGACTGAAAATTCCGAGCGTGGCCGGGCCGAAACCTTGAGAGCGGGCAATGTCTGGATTGACGTGCAGCAAGTTTTTTATCGAATGGAAGAAAACGTCAACGGCTGTTACGCTCAAAAACCATTGAAAGCAGTCAGCCGGATTATCGCCGCCAGCTCTTCGCCGGGTGACGCTGTTCTGGATTTTTTTGCCCACTCGGGAACGACTCTGCTGGCTGCGGAAATGGCCGGGCGAAGCTGTTTGACGATGGATATTGACCCGATCTTTTGCGAAGTCACAATCAGACGGCTAGAGCATTTCCGCAAAACAGGCCGCACCGGTTGGCAAAACAGCAATCCGTTTGCGAGCGAACTTGGGCAAATATAAACAAACGCGAGAGAAGACGATGACCGAATCAACTTCATCAGGAAAATTCTGGAAACTGTTGGCCATCGCCAGTTTCGTTCTGGCTTTGGCGGCAATGGTCTTTGCCGGAATGTTGTACACGCGCAAAGGCTTCGGTGATTTGTTTTGGCCGGAAGAAAAAATCGTGGCGACGGCCAAAACCACTTTGCTGCGCCTGGAACGCGACACCAGTCTGGTAACAACACGAGCCTTTGTCCAGGCAGTCATTCGTCAGCGCAATGTGCAATGGTACGGAGACGCCGAAGTCATTCGCATTGTCCCGGCAACAATCAATTACGCCGTCAACCTGAACGAGATTGACTCCGGGCGTATGGTATTCGATGAAAAAAAGCGGGAACTGCGCGTGCCGTTGCCGGATGTCAAAATCCTTTCGATTGACCCGGATTTGTCGAAAGCTGAAATCATTCGGAACCTGGACTTTTTCAGAACTGAATCAATGACTGGCAATCAGCTTGAAGACACAACCGAACAGATGGTTCGGCCTGAAATTGAAAAACTGGGCAAATCGCCGGAGATAATAAAAACCGCCAAAGAACACGCCATCGCTTCAGTTCGGCAATTGCTGGAATCGGCGCTAAGTTCAATTGGCCAGCCGATTGCTGTTCAGCCATACTTCAAAAACGACGAGCAGGCAGAAAAGCAATGAACGATTCGACAACAAACCAAATTATGAACCCAAAACAGACAGGGCAAGCGGGGCAAGCAGGTTGGCTATCTGATGGAGCACTGATCGCACTGGCTCTGATGTGGGGAACTTCGCACGTCATCACCAAAGAAATTTCGGAAACACATTCGGCTGCCTTTTTCACCGCCATCAGATTTGGCCTGGCATCGTTGTGTTTCGGCCTGGCTTTTGCCGGGCATTTGCGACGCAGCAGTTGGCACGAAATTAAACAAGGCACCAAACTCGGTTTGCTGAGCTTTGCCGGAATTGCGTTTTACGTTATTGGCATCAGCTTTACTCAAGCGTCCAAAGCCGGATTCATCACCGGGTTGTATCTGGTTTTCACTCCACTGATTGGGTTTGTGTTGTTTAGAACCAAACCTACTCGCGATCATCTGACGGGGTTCGTAGTGGCAATCTGCGGGTTCATGCTGCTTAGCTTCCCGCGAAGTGGCGAAGGCGTCAGTTGGGGAGATTTGCTGATTCTGTTGGCGGCAGTTTTCTGGGCGATTCATATCGCCGCCACCGGCGCGTTTGCCGCTGCCGGGGACGTGAAATCCTTGGCCGCGTTTCAAGTCTTCACAGTTGCTGTGTTGGCAACGGCAGTGTTTTTAGTTTTGAAAGTGGCGGGCCTGGAAACTATGCCGAATCAGATTGACGGCCAGTTTATTCGTCAGGTCGGTTATCTGGCTGTCGTAGTGACTTTTATAGCCGCGCTGATACAAACCTGGGCACAGAGTCGCGTCAACACCACTCACGCCGTGATTCTGTACACACTGGAACCTGTGACGGCGGCGGTCTTTGCTTATTACAAATTCGGCGAAAAGCTCAGCTCTTGGAGAGCCGTTGGTGCTGCGTTGATTATTGTCGGCGTCATGGTTTCGCGGCTGAGAATCGCTTCGCGGCTAACCGGCAATGGAAAAGTAAATTCCTTTCCGCTTGAAGCTGATTGTTAATGATCGGTTGGCAGTTCGCAGCTTTTTGATCCCAAGCTTCTTTGTGCCACGAACTGCCAACCGTCAACTGCAAACTATCTTCTTCTCCCGCTTGAACCGCCAAAGATCGAACCCAACACCCCGCGAATAATTTGACGTCCAACCGAAGTTCCCAGCGAGCGAGCGGCGCTCTTGGCAAAAGCTCCCAGCATATCGCCCGCCGCGTCCATCAACGGCGAGGCTTCCTGTTTTTGCGAGGAGGCCTGTTCTTGCAACTGTTGCGCGGTTTGTTCCGATTTTGCCTTCAGCATTTCATAAGCCGATTCACGATCCACAAAGTTTTCGTAATGACCAGCAATGATTGAACCTTGAATGACCGATTGACGCTGGCTTGGCTGAATTGCGCCGAGCTTGCTGTGCGGCGGAGCGATCAGGGCTTTGCGAACAATTCCCGGGGTTCCTTTTTCATCCAGCATCGAAACCAGAGCTTCGCCAACGCCAAGTTCGGTAATCGCAGCTTCAACATCAACATCGGGGTTTTGGCGAAAAGTAGTTGCAGCGGCTTTGACGGCTTTTTGGTCGCGCGGCGTGAAAGCGCGCAAGGCGTGTTGGACTCGATTGCCTAACTGCCCAAGCACCACGTCGGGAATGTCCAATGGGTTTTGGCTGACGAAATAAACTCCAATGCCTTTCGAGCGAATCAAGCGAACGACCTGTTCAATCTTTTGCAGCAAAGCCTCTGGCGCGTCGTCAAAAAGTAAGTGAGCTTCGTCAAAGAAGAAAACCATTTTGGGTTTATCCAGATCGCCGACTTCGGGCAGGTTTTCGTAAAGCTCCGACAGCATCCACAGCAAAAACGTGGCGTACAACTTTGGAGCCTGCATCAGTTTGTCCGACGCCAGAATGTTGATGAAGCCGTAACCGTTGTCGCCGGTTTGCATCATGTCATCCATGTTCAGAGCAGGTTCACCCAGAAATTTGTCGCCGCCCTGTTGCTCCAGTTCCAGCAAACGGCGTTGAATGGCTCCAACGCTGGCGGCTGAAACGTTGCCGTATTCGGTGGTCAGCGACTTGGCGTTTTCGGCAACGAATTGCAGCATCGAGCGCAAATCTTTCAGGTCTAACAACAGGTAGCCATTATCATCGGCAACTTTGAAAACCAGCGAAAGCACTCCGCCCTGAGTGTCGTTCAGATTCAGAATACGAGTCAGCAACACCGGCCCCATTTCTGAAATCGTAGTCCGCAACGGATGCCCCTGTTCGCCGAACACATCCCAAAACATCACAGGAAAGGCGGTGTAATCAAAATCGCTGAAGCCAAACTGTGCGGCGCGCTCGGCAACTTTGGGATTGTCTCCGCCGGGCTGACAGATTCCGGCCAGATCGCCTTTTACGTCGGCCATAAAAACCGGTATTCCCAGTTTGGAAAAGGATTCGGCCATCACTCGCAGGGTGACGCTTTTGCCGGTTCCGGTTGCTCCGGCAATCAGGCCGTGTCGGTTGGCCATCTTCGGCAACAGATAAATTTCTTCGCTGTCTTTGGCGATCAAAATCGGGTCAGCCATAACTTTTTTTCCGTCCTTTGTGAATGAAATCGAGCTCGTGGGAAATGACGCCCGGCAGTATCCAACTAAAATTCAGACAGGTCAAAACCATTCTTTTGCCATCTCGCCAGCGGCTCGCATCCGGTATATTTGCCTGATTTGGTTCGCTTGGCTGCATCGCGCAGAGCTTCCTATGCCGCAGCAACTGGGCTAGACTGGGGTCATCCTATAAGTTTTACCTTCTTCTCCCCCGCTTTTCATTCAACGAAAGGAGGACGGTGTGACATTCAAAGTCGGCCAGAAAGTCGTTTATCCCAATCAAGGCGTCGCCATCGTCGAGCAAATCGAGGCTCGCCAAATCAACGGTGAAGAACAAAATTTTTATCTGCTGCGACTACATGCCAACAATTCGCTGGTCATGGTTCCGACCCGTAACGCCGATGAAATAGGTCTGCGCTCGCCAATTGCCAAACGCAAATGCGATGAGTTATTGGGAATACTGGCAGAAGATTTCACGACTCCGCCCACCGATTGGAAAGATCGCTTTAAGGGATTTACCGACGCCATGCGCGGCGGCGACCTGTTTGCCGTCGCCGAAGTTTTGAAAACCCTGACTTACCTGAACCACCTGAAGCCGCTCTCATTCCGAGAAAAACAAATGCTGGAACGCGCCCATTATCTGGTGATTAGTGAATTGGCCACGGTTTTCCGAAAAGCCGAATCCGCCGTTGCACCCAAAGTCGAAGAAGCTTTGGAACAATCTTGCCGCACTCACACTACATCCCTTTCACAGCATAATTAACCTGGGAAAAACTTTCCTCAGCGCTTTGCATACAACCTGATTGACTAATAATCGAAATCCTCAGACTATAAAAACTGGAGGCGAAAGAAACATGTCTAATGGAAAAGTTGCGCTCTATCTGCAAGACGCGCATTCCTTGCAAGACGGAATCAAATACGCTCAGTACGCCGAAAGCAAAGGTTTTGAAGCCGTTTGGCAGGCCGAAAGCCGTTTGGTGCGCGATGCGATTGTGCCGATGGCGGCGTTTGCCGCTACGACTGAGCGCATCAAGATAGGCGCAGGAGTCATCAACAACTGGACACGCAACATAGGCTTGCTGGCGGCGACCTGGTTGACGCTGGATGATCTGGCTCCAAATCGGATGATCTGCGGCATCGGCGCCTGGTGGGATCCGCTGGCCGCCAACGTTGGCATCAAACGGCGCAAACCTCTGCTGGCAATGCGCGAAACTGTCGAAGTGTTGCGCCGATTGCTGCGAATGGAAAACGTTACTTTTCATGGTGAGTTTCACCAGGTCACAGGTATTGAACTGGACGTGGTGCATGGCCGCCGCGAACCGCGCAATGTGCCGATTTACATCGGAGCTACGGGCGACAAGATGATGGAACTGACCGGTGAAATCGCCGACGGAGTTTTGCTGAATTATTGCGTGCCTCCGGAATACAACGATCGTGCGCTGGAGTTGCTGGAGGCTGGCGCGAAGAAAGCAGGACGAACTCTGGATGAAATTGACCGCCCGCAACTGGTCGTTTGCTCCGTTGACCACGACCGCAAAAAAGCCATCGAAGCGGCGAAGGTACTGCTAACGCAGTATCTGGCCCAGCAGCCGCACATCGCCAAGGCTTCGGGCGTCGGCGAAGACATAGTCAAACAAGTGCAATCCATACTGACCTGGCCGGCGACCATCGAACAGATTCACGAAGCGATGAAGTACGTGCCGGACGAATTCGTGCTGAAGATTTCGGCTACGGGAACGCCTGATGAAGTGCGCGCCAAGGTCGCCGAGTACCAGCAGCGCGGTTGCACTTGTCCGGTGCTTTATCCGATGAGCGACCCATATTTGATGATTGATACGTTTGCACAGAACTAAAGGGAGAATACTTCAATGTCACGAATTGTGAGATGCGGCCTGATTCAGGCCACCAATGTGGAGCCAGCCGATAGCTCCATCGAAAAGATCAAACAGGCGATGATTGATAAGCATGTCGCGATGATTGCGGACGCGGCTAAGCAAGGCGTTCAGATCATTTGTTTGCAGGAACTGTTTTACGGCCCGTATTTCTGTGCTGAGCAGAATCCACACTGGTACGGTTTGGTCGAACGCATTCCCGATGGGCCGACGACAAAGCTGATGTGCGACATCGCCAAACAGCACAAGATGGTGATCGTCTCGCCGATTTACGAAGAAGAAATGGCCGGCGTGTACTACAACACGGCGGCGGTGATTGATGCCGACGGAACTTATCTGGGCAAATACCGCAAGACCCACATCCCGCATTGCCTGCCTGGCTTTTGGGAAAAGTTCTATTTCACGCCGGGCAATCTGGGCTTTCCGACCTTTGAAACGAAGTACGCGCGCATCGGCGTTTACATCTGTTACGACCGCCACTTTCCCGAAGGCGCGCGGGCGTTGGGGCTGAACGGAGCGGAGATCGTTTTCATTCCATCGGCGACGACCAAAGGC
>JAGNMH010000446.1 GCA_017991275.1 Acidobacteriota bacterium | reverse complement strand
ATAACTCTCAATTTTCATAGTTCTCCCCCAAGCTGAAGTTATTGCTGAGTAAGACCTACAACCTGCCACCTGTAACCTACAACCTGAATTACAGCTTGCATTGCTTGGCAATGATTTCTTTCATGATTTCCGAAGCGCCACCGCCAATCGTATTCAGTCGCGCGTCGCGCCAGGCTCGGCCAATCGGATATTCCGTCGTGTAAGCGAATCCGCCCATGATCTGCATGCAGTCGTACATGACTTTTTGATCCAAATCGCAGCAGACCAGTTTGGCCATGGTGATTTCCTTGACGGCATTTTCTCCACGATTCATCAAATCCAGAGCGCGATAACACAACCATTTGGCGGCTTCGACATTGGCCAGATGCTCGGCGAATTTATGCCGCCAGACTTGAAAGGAACCAATCGGCTGGCCGAAGGCTTTGCGCTCTTTGCCATAAGCGACAGCGTATTCGATGGCGCGCTCCATCTTGTAAACCGCGCCCAGCGCAGCGGCCAGCCGTTCGCCCTGAAAGTTTTGCATGACGTAATAAAAGCCTTTGTTCAATTCGCCCAGCAGGTATTTGCGAGGAACGCGGCAGTTATCGAAAAACAATTCGGCGGTGTCCGAAGAAAGATTGCCGACTTTCTTGAGCTTCTTGCCGACGCTGTAACCCGGCGTGTTAGTCGGAAAAATAACAAAAGAAATTCCCTTGTAACCTTCTTCGCCGGTGCGAACAGCCAGCAAAATGAAGTCGCAGCGAGTGCCGTTGGTGATCCACAGCTTCTGGCCAGAGATCACGAAATCGTCTCCGTCAATCACTGCGCGAGTTTTGATGGCTGCAACGTCGGAACCGCCGCCGGGTTCGCTGACTCCCAGCGCGGCTATGTAATCTCCGGCGACGGCGGGTTTCAAAAACAGTTCGCGCTGTTCGTCGGTTCCAAGCTCTTCCAACACAGGCAGGCTCATATCTGATTGCACCATCAAGGCCATGGCTACGCCGCCGCTGTTGGCGTATGAAAGCCCGTCCAAATACGCAGCCGTCGCCCACCAATCCAATCCGTTGCCGCCCCATTTCGGATCGGTGCGAATGCCGAACAAGCCCAAATCTCCTGCTTTTTTGAACAATTCGCGCGGAAAGATTCCGGCTTCGTCCCACTCTTCGGCAAAAGGAGCGATTTCTTTTTGGCAAAACTGTTTGACGGTTTCACGCAACATGGCGTGCTCTTCGGTAAAGTAAGGGAAAGTCGGCGTGGCGGATTCGACAGCCTGAGTTTTGGTTGCTGCTGACATAACTTTGTCCTCCTGAAATGGCGCTTAGTTGAATTGTAGATTGCTACGAATGAAGGGACGCTGGCTGTTTCACCAGCACGACGGAAATTAGCATAGCTGTGCGGGAAGGTACAGAACACGCCCAAGGTTGGTTTGAACGCGGTTGCCGAAGTTGTTTGAGGTCTTAGCTCCGTTAGGAGCCATCTGTTTATAGCCAACGCAAAAGCGGAAACCCAAGCTCCGTCAGGAGCGGCCTGTGTCACAGGTCGCTCCTGACGGAGCTTGGTAAATGAGCCAGCTATTTCTATAAACAGGTCGCTCCTAACGGAGCCTACGGAGCTTTTATGGCCTTTGTCCGAAACGACCGGCGCGGCTGCGCTGAGTTCCGCCAGAGTTGGGAAGGTTCTTTTGTGCTTCGGCGGCGATGGCTTTCAGGTCGTTGACGATCAATTGCGCGTCCTGCTTTTCCACGCCCGACGCGGCCAGCAGGACTTGAGCGTCGGCAACAGCTTGATTGACTTCCGATGCTGGAATGTTGGCGCTGTTCATCACCGCGTACAGGTCGTTGGTCAGCTTGGCTTTTTCGGCATTGGTGATTTTCCCGTCGCTCATTGCATCGGCCAGATCGGCAGCCAGCTTATCCACCAACGTTGGATCAGGCTTGGTTGCGCCATCGGCCATCGCCATCAAATCGTTTTTCAAAGCCTGCTTCATTTCCGGCGTCACCTGCGAGCCTTGTTTGATGGCCTGAAGATCAGTGGTCAGTTTCTGAATGTTCTGTTGCTGAGTTTCGCTGATGTGCGAGCCGGAAGGTTTATTGCCAGTTCGCGCGGCGGCGGAAGATTCGGTTCCGGCTTTTCCCAGACGACCGCCGGCGCGTTGGGCGAAAGCGGTTGCCGACAAAGCGGCCAAACAAATTGTAAGCATAAATATGATGATGATTGATTTGATTTTCATTGGTGATTTTCCTTGTTGATTGGGGATACAGTACCGCGCGCGTAAGCAAGCGGTTTTCTTGTGCAAGCCTCTGCTTGCTCACGCGCGCGGTTCTGTATCGTCTGGTTATTCGTTGAAATGCTGTTTCATTCGATCTTCAATGCGAGTTCGGAACTGTTCCGCCTTCGCGCGTTGTTCTGGAGTCAGCACGGCCAAAATCTGAGTTTTGACACGTTCTTTTTCGACGATCAGCGCAGCCAGCGTTTCGCCTTGTTTGGCGGCGATGGCTTTGACCTCGGTTTCATTGAACGTGCCGTTGTCGGTTGCTTCATTTAGAGCTTTGCGATTCGCGGCCAGTTCGGCAACCAGCGGTTGAATCTTTGGCTTTTCGGCTTCCAGGATCGCTTTGATCTGCGCTTCCTGTTCGTCGCTCAAACCCAGATACACCGACGCTCGATCCAGGAATCGCTGGGCAAAAGCCGGGGCGCCAGTTCCGGCAAAATGTCCTCTGCGATGACCTTGCGCAAATGCGATGACTGATCCCGCGATCAACACAATTCCAATTGAAGCTGCGATGACGATTCGTTTGTTCGTCGTTTTCATAATTCTTCCTCCTTCTCGGTTGTTGATTTTCTCAGTTGTGAACGACCTCCTCGTTCGTGTTGGATTAAACGACAAAACCAGATCGAGTTGCGTAACAGTTCGGTCAAGCCACTGTAAAGTTCTGTAAAGCCCCGCTGACAATTTCTGACAACGACGCGCCGGTCTGTGCGTTAGAATCGAATTCGGAGGTATCACCACCAAAATGGATCATTTGCTGATGATTGACGACGACCTGGAATTGAGTGAGTTGCTGACAGAGTTTTTGTCCGCAGAAGGCTTTTCCATTGAAACAGCCCACGATGGCGAAACAGGCGCAAAAAAAGCTGTGGAAGGTTCGTATGCCTTGATTGTGTTGGATGTGATGCTGCCCGTGTTCAATGGCTTTGAAGTGTTGCGCCGCATTCGCGCGGTTAATCGCACTCCGGTTTTGATGCTGACCGCGCGCGGAGACGATGTTGACCGCATAGTTGGATTGGAGCTTGGCGCTGACGATTACCTGCCGAAACCATTCAACCCGCGCGAACTGGTGGCCAGAATCCGAGCGATACTTCGCCGCACAAATTCAGCCTCCATGCCGACAACCCAACCCGAACGATTGACGGTTGCCGATGTCGTGCTGGATTTCGGGACTCGCACGGTTCGCCGTAATGGAGAATTGATTGACCTGACCAGTGTCGAATTCGATCTGCTGGCTGTGTTATTGCGCGAAGCCGGGCACGTGGTTTCGCGCGAAGACCTGGCGCAGAAAGTGCTGGGGCGGGAATTCAGCCCCTTCGACCGGAGCATTGATATGCACGTCAGCAATTTGCGCCGCAAACTTGGGCACCAACTTAATGACATCGAACGACTGAAAGCCGTTCGCGGAGCCGGATACATTTACACCGCTCCGTAGCAAGATTGTGGAGTGCGACTCGACGCAGCTTTGGCATTCGGAGAAAGCTATTCAGTTTCCCGCAAGTTCCAGGGAAAAAGGAAAGCTGCGCCGGGCCGCAGCACTCCAAAAATGAATCATGAGACGCAGCCTGTTTTTCAAAATATTTTTCTGGTTCTGGCTGGCAGTGGGATTGTTGGTCGCCGCCATCGCCGTTGCCGTCGTTGCCACTGAAACCGATCCGGTCGGAACGCGCTGGCGCGAATTGATGGGGCGCGCATTAACCTTTCAAACTTACAGCGCGGTTCAGGTGTTTGAACGTGATGGCGCTCAAGCTCTGGAAACACATTTGAACAGGCTGGAAAGCATGACCCAGATTCGCGCGACGCTGCTGGACAGCGAAGCGAGAGAGCTTGTCCGGCGAGGCATCCCACACGGAACCGAACTGCTGATTGCTCGCGCCCGGCAAAGCGGCAGACCCGAAGCGGAGTTTTCGCGTGACAAAACCCTGGCGGCCTTACAAATCGAATCCGCGTCTGGAAAACAGTACATTTTAGTTTGTGAAGTGTCGGGCGGTTTGATGACGCAGTTTCGCGCAACTCCGCGCGCGCGATTCTTTCGGTTTTTGGCTGCCATCCTGACGGTTGGAGTGGTTTGTTATGGGTTGGCTCGTTACCTGACCAAACCGATTGTCGCGTTACGAGCCGCGACCCAGCAATTGGCCGCGGGCGATCTTTCGGCTCGTGTCGCTGAAACCAGTCGTCAGGATGAACTGGCTGACCTGGGGCGCGATTTCAATCAGATGGCCAAACGCATCGAAGCCCTGATGAAATCTCAGCAGCGATTGGTCGGTGATGTCTCCCATGAATTGCGTTCGCCGCTGGCTCGGTTGAGCGTCGCGCTGGAACTGGCCCGGCTGAAAGCCGGAACCGAAGCGTCTCCTGCGCTTGATCGCATAGAACGCGAAGCCGAACGACTGAATGAATTGATCGGCCAGTTGCTGACGCTGGCCAAAATGGAAAGCGGAGTTTCAGTACAGCCAATCACCGCCATCGCGTTGGATCAACTGGTCAGAGATGTCGTTGACGATGCCAGTTTTGAAGCCGCCAGTCGTCAACGCGAAGTCAAACTTTTGAATTGCGACAACTGTCTGGTTGAAGGTTCGCCTGAATTATTGCGCCGAGCCATCGAAAACGTCGTTCGCAACGCGGTTCGTTACACGCCCGAAGGCTCAGCCGTTGAAGTTAAGCTGGAGCGTGTCGGCAATTTGGCAACAGTTTCAGTTCGTGATTTTGGTAAAGGCGTCCCTGAATCTTCGCTCGATCAATTGTTCGAACCGTTTTACCGCGTTGCCGAAGCCCGCGACCGCCAAACCGGTGGAATTGGTTTGGGGTTGGCCATCACCAAAAGCGCCATTCAGTTGCACGGCGGCCAGGTTCGCGCAGCCAATGCCGATGGCGCCGATGGCAGTGGATTGACGATCACGCTGACATTGCCGGTGAAATGACCGCAACATCAACGCTTGGTTTCGTCACTGTTCAGATAACCGAATCGGCAGCCCTCTGCTCGCAAAGCCGTGTCGAGTGACAGAGTCAACTCGCCTGAATAAAGCTTATGAACCGATGTTTGGCTGTTTAGCTTGTGCGGGACTTTGATAAAGAAATCGCTGAAAACTGCTGAAGACGTTGCGAATCTGTCGAGCCTCGCCCAACT
>JAGNMH010000445.1 GCA_017991275.1 Acidobacteriota bacterium | reverse complement strand
ACCGGCAACCGCGCGGTTACGGCTGATTTGTGATTGAGCGTTCCAACCCACACCTGCCCAACCAGTGTCGTCTGTCATGTTGATGGCTTTTGAATAGGTGTAAGCACCTTTGATCAAAATGCCTTTCGACAGGCGGCGATTCACGGCAACTTGCAGAGCGTGGTAGTTGGAACTCAGCCAGCCATCCCACAATAAAGTGGAGGCATTACGACCGATTGAAGACAGCGGTCTGGCCAGGTTCGGTCCCTGCGACGCATTGATTTCGATGTCAGCAAACTGATTCGAAGTTTGTGTGCCGACATAACCAACTTCAACCTTGATGTCGCCGACGAACTTGCGCTCGACGAACAGATTCCAGGATTGAATCATTCCGCGATTCAGTGTGCCTGCATACGGGCTTCTCATCTGCACGTTACCTGGCAAGGCAATGACGCCTGATGACAGGTCAGGACTGATGATCGGCGGGATACCGAGCCCCGCGACACCGATGACTCCGCGTTGGGTGATGACACCGGATGAGTTCCCAATGAAGCCCCACGGAGTAACTTGTTCGACCGCGCCCGCTCCGGTGGGAATGTTTTGGACAGCAATCGTTCCAGGATAGAAACCACGCAGTGGACGGCCAAACGGCATCGGATCATAAGTGATGCCATAACCGCCGCGAATGACCATGTTATCGCCCATGCGATACGCAAATCCGACGCGAGGAGCAAACATCTTCTTGCCGGATTTAATTCCTGCATCGCTGGGAACGTTGCCCCTGTCGCCGATCAGAATTGGCAAGCTAATCGGGTTAACTCCGGGAGCAGGGTTTGGATTAACGACAGTTTTGGCCAAAGGATTGGCTGGATCAATGTCCAGGCGTTCGATACCACGATCAGCGCGATGCATGATCGGGAACAATTCGTAACGCATGCCCAGACTCAGTGTCAGGTTGCGCGTCACCTGCCAGCGATCACTGAAGAAATAGCCCATTTGCAATTCCCGTGTCGTCAGCAATTCGTTTTGCAGGCTCTTCTGCACATCGGTTGCTGCTCCCAACAGAAACGCGGCATAAGCGTTGTATTGGGTTGCACCTGCGCCGCCGAGCGTCGTAGCGCCACCGCCGAAATTGACCGCGCCGCGCGGGCCGACGCCGATTTCCGGCTGCCAGTGATTCAGTTCGTGCCTGACGATGTCAGCGCCAAACCGGAGCGTATGGTTGTTCTTAATCTTGGCGGCGTTTTGCGTAAACGTATAGCTGCGCTCGGCACGGGTCACAGGACTCCAGCCGTTCTGATTGCCCAGCCCCGAATAACCATAAGCGATTTGCGGGAAACCGCTCTGGCGAATATCAGGACCGTTGGTTCCTGGAATGCCCAGCACATCAAGTCCGATATTTTTGCCATAGTCCGGCCCCTGTGTCTGGTGATCGCGGTGCGTGACGGAGAAATTACCGTCCACCACAAAACCACTGCCAATTGACCAAGTGTGACCAATTGTTCCGACATACGATTTCGTCAGGCCGGTGCCACTGCCACCGTCGCAAACGCATGCGCCGCCAGCAGCGCCCAGTGCAAATTGTCCGGTTACGTCAGCCTTCATGTGGCTGAATTTCGTCCAAAGCTGATGCTTCTCGTTACGGTTCCAGTTCACTTTCACATCGTAGTTGTTACGATTGAAAACTTGTGTTCCTGAAGAGTAATAGTTGTTGGCCGCGCCCGGCAGATTCGGCAGCGGAATCAGCGGTATTACTTTCAGCGCCACGTTGCTAATGCGGTTGGCCGGAATGATGTTTCCGGTGAAAGCTGCACGATCCGTGCCGTTCATCAGAGTGCCAGTGTAAGGATCGTAAATGGTGTTGTAAGGAGTGAAATTCACCCCAGTGGTCACCGTCCTAAGGTCGGCGGTCGGAACGCTGAAACGTCCGTCACGAATCAACCGCTCAAACATACCTTCCCAACTGCCGAAATAGAACAGTTTGTCCTTGATAATTCGTCCGCCGATGGTTGCGCCCGGAATGGTGCGCAGGTTTTTTGGCTTGTTCGTGCCAAGCTGGAGCGGTTGGAAAGCATTTCTGGCACGGAAGAGGTGATTGTCCAAATAGCCGAATGCTGAACCATGGATTTGATTGCTGCCCGATTTGGTGATGACCTGAATGGCTGCGCCGCCAGCCAGTCCCTGTTCAGCGTCAAAGTTATTAGTCGAAATGTTGACTTCCTGAATGGACTCTGACGGAGGAACATACGCTGAGTGGTGCGGCAACCAGATATTGACGGATTGCGCGCCGTCCAAACGAGTGTTGTTGTTGTTGCGTGCCGTGCCATTTACGTTGGTCGTCAGCGCGCGTTCCGGCGTGTCGGTATTCGCATTCTGGAAGCCAGCCGGTGTCGTGCCGGGAACCAGGTTCAGCAACGATTGGTAATTCCTGTAGTTGTTGATGGGCAAGGCCTGAATCTCTTTGCTGTTGATTTCGGCCTTGACGGTCGCGGATTCGGTTTGCAGCGTAGTCACATCCGCCTGCACCGAAACGACATCAGTCACGTTACCGATACTCAATGCCACGTCAGTGCGTATTGCGTTGTTGGCAGTTACAGACAGACCGGTTCTGGTGTGAGTTGTGAAGCCCTGTTTGGTAGCCTTCAAGTCATATTCGCCCGGAAGGACGTTGACTATAGAAAATTCGCCATCGGCGTTAGTCGTTGTTACACGGGTTTGGCCAGTGGCTTTATTGGTAATCGTTACGGTCGCTCCGGCTATAACTGCGCCGTTTTGGTCGGCTACGTTACCAACCAACGACCCATAAAGCACCTGAGCCGAAGCCAGAGCAGCAAGAATCCCAACTGCCATTAGCAGTGCAAGAATCAAGCTCGTAGACTTGGCAACTTTGCTGTAAAGGTGTCGCATAGTGATCTCCTCAGTTTAAGGGGTTGTCTATATCGGGTAGTCCTGTAAACAGGCAATGGCCAACCCGAACGTTGAGTCGTGAAAAAGTTAATGGTTCGAACTTAGGTAAACTATGGCGCTTCCGGATGGAAACACCCGTCGAATCAAGAGAATAAAACTGATTTCAAAAAGTTATTGTGACTTGCTATCACCGCGTGATTGCCCGTCTGTGAAATCGCGAGCATTTAGTTCTAAAAGCTAGCCTTATGGCACTGAGTCTAGTCGCATCACCCTAATCCGTCAACCGCCGGAGAAGTTGAACCAGGGCTTTTGCGAAGTCCTTTCAGAGTGCCAGATTCGCATTTCACAACCTGTCCAGCTAATGGACGAATCTGCCGAGAAACGAGCGAAGTAGCGCAAAGCTGTCCAGTTTGCGTCATCTGCCGGAGCGTAATCTGGCTTGCCAAGCCACCTCTAGCCAAAACGCAAACTGGACAGATTTGCGCTACACCGACTTTGCAAAGCCCTGGAAGTTGAACTGCTTGGCTTCGACCTACTTTTTTCAGGTGGAGTTGGAGTAAGATTCGCCCGCCTTCGAAAAACATCAACTCTGATGGACGAGGAAAGAAGACATGAACAAGCTGACTGTTTACCGCGCTCGAATTTGGGCATTGGTTGCCTGCTTATTTGTCTGGATGCTGATTGTGGCTGCGTTCGTAGCCGGGCCTTTTGCCGCCCAGCAGATTCCGTTTGATGAAACCCGCATCGTGGCTGAGATGACGGACGCATTGCTGCTTGTGCCGGAGCAAGCCGCAAAGCTGAATGAACTGCTTCAACGCCGCCGTCCGCGGATTGACACACTTTTGCAGCAGATGAGCCAGTTTCAGCCCGGCAGCTCTCAATTCAATGAGTTGCGCGGCCAGCTAGAACGCGAGCGCAGAGCCGTCCTGGAAGAATTTTTACCGACGCTTCGCCCTGAGCAGCAAACAAAACTGCGGGGAATGATTGGCGCTCCCAATGCTCCGCAAGCCCAGCCGCCGTCACCAATTCAGTCGCTGAAACCGAAACTGCCGGCAGGAGCTTTGTCGGCGAATGAACGAACAATTCCGTTGCCTGCCAACTTCGCCAACGAAAACACGCGCAGAAACTCTCGTGAACGGCGAGTTTTAATTGCACCTCTGACTGAAGATCAAAAGATTTTGCACCTGCTCAACCGAGCCGGTTTTGGCCCGCGCCCAGGCGACACCGAGCGCGTAAAAAAGATCGGCATTGAACGTTATCTGGACGAACAGCTTCACCCGGAAGACGTGGCCGACGATTTCCTGACGCGCCCGCTTCAATCGCTGAACACCCAGCAAGCGACTCTGCCAGAACTTTTCCAGAATTTTTTGCCGCCTCCCCCGCGACCCGCTCCTACGCCTCTTGCAATTAAAAAGGACGGGGAGACAGGGCGACCGGGTGATGGGGCGATGGAAAATCAGAAAGAAAAAGGGAAGCAGGGTGAAGCCGAGAAATCTGCAGCAATGATCGCCCCGTCATCCGGTCGCCAGGTCCCGCAGTCTCCGACTCCAACGCCTCCGCCCGTTGACGGTCAGCGCCCGATGCGAGAATTGCAACAAGCCAAGCTGCTTCGCGCCGTGTTCAGCGAGCGTCAGTTGCAGGAAGTGATGGTGGATTTCTGGTTCAACCACTTCAATGTTTTTGCCGGCAAAGACACTGCGCGGTTGATGTTGACGGTTTACGAACGCGACGTGATTCGACCCAACGCGCTGGGCAAGTTCAAAGAATTATTGACGGCTGTGGCTCAAAGTCCTGCGATGCAGGTTTATCTGGATAACTTCCTGAGCCAGATGGAACAGCCTGCGCCGCCGCCAAAGTATGACGCCGACGGCAATTTGCTTCCGCCGCCGCGCCGACCGGGGCTGAATGAAAACTACGCCCGCGAATTGATGGAGCTTCACACGCTGGGTGTTGACGGTGGTTACACGCAAAACGATGTGCGAGAAGTTGCGCGCTGCTTTACAGGATGGACTGTCGGCCAACAACCAAACCAATTGTTTATCTTCCGCCCGCGCAGCCACGACAAAGGCGAAAAGTTCGTGCTGGGTAAACGTATCGCCGCTGGCGGAGGCATCGAAGACGGTTTGCGCGTCCTGGATTTGCTGGCCAAACATCCTTCGACGGCCAAATTCATTTCTTTCAAACTGGCTCAACGCTTTGTCGCCGACGAACCGCCGACTTCGCTGGTTGAACGCGCCGCCGAAGTCTTCACCAAAACCGATGGCGACATTCGGCAAGTCGTCCGCGCAATTCTGACTTCGCCGGAGTTTTATTCGACAAAGTATTACCGCAACAAAATCAAATCTCCGCTGGAATTGGCGGCCTCTGCGATTCGCGCCACCGGAGCAGCAACTGATGGAGCTTCGCCATTGGTTCAAGCCGTCGCACGAGTGGGCGAGCCGCTTTATCAGTGTCGACCGCCAACTGGCTATTCCGAAGACTCTTCGCGTTGGC
>JAGNMH010000443.1 GCA_017991275.1 Acidobacteriota bacterium | reverse complement strand
CAGTTCCGCGTCCGCGCAGCAAAACCTGTCCGTCAATCCAGGACCGTGCCGCCGCTCCGGCCAACAGTTCGACTGTGCCCTGATCCAGCAAATCCCGGCGAAGCAGGTTGTCATCAACCGTCACGGCTCCGACCGCGGTAAACGAAACGTCGCGCACCGCGCCGAAGTTATCCGAAGTCACTGTGTTGAGTTGCCGAGCCTGAGTGGCAATCACACGGAATGGAGCAAGCGCGGCGACATTGAAGTATTTGACGTAAAACGCGACGACGCGCTCGGCTTCGGCGGCCAGTCGTCCGGCTTGTTGTTTACCGGCTTCGCTCAGCCCACGCGGCAAATACACTTCGACCGGATGGCTGTCGCCTCCGCGGGTAATGACTTCGTAATCGCCCACGATGACGAAAGGCTGCGCGGCCATTGACTGTTCAAACGAATTTTCACCTTTGCGAATCCCTGAAGAGACAATTTTCGAACCGGCTGGAGCAGTGACGGTCAAAGAGAAAGGCGCTGTGTCGGCTCCATGTTCGGCAAAAGGAGTGTGCGGAGTCGGAACCCAGAAGCTTTGCGGCAACAGATAGCTTTCGCCGTTTGCCACATGAAGCCCAATGCCACGATCAGCCGCCGGAAGCGAGTATACGAACTCAACTTCCACTTCGCGTGTGGCGGCAATTGCCGTCGTCATGTCTGTGAAAACTCGCAGCACATTGCCGCGCTCTTCGCTGGTTTTGAAGGTGACGGGTTGGCCGTTGACCTTCATTGAAGTGAATTGCGTTTTGAGATTGGCGTAAAAGGAAATCCGAGGTTTGTTGGCGTCCAGCAGAATTCTATCAGCCAGATTTGGTTCGGAAAGATTGACCAGTTGCAGTTTGGCCTGCACATCAACCTTCAAATCTTCCGGTTTTATTGTGACGTTGATTTCGTACTTCTTGACCTCGAATTCCTGAGCGATGGCCGTTGAAGCGAATAACGCCAGCGCAATTGAAGCGAAAAACAGTTTTTTCATCATCCCTCTACTTGTCTTCAAATGGGTTTGTCTTGTCCGGCTTTAAGAACGTTTTTCGTATTACTTCCTTGCCGCAGAATCAGCCCGAAGCCCTGGCCGGTCGAACCAGATCGTGAATCTTCAGCAAAGTTTCCAGCAGCGGTTCCAGCTTTTCCAGCGCAAATTGCGTCGTCGCATCGCTCAACGCTTGCGAAGGATTGTCGTGAACTTCCATAAACAAACCGTCAATTCCGCAGGCGATTGCGGCGCGAGCCAGATGTTCAATGTATTCCGCCTGACCGCCAGTTGCCTCGCCCAATCCGCCCGGAAGCTGCAAACTGTGAGTCGCGTCGAAAATTACCGGATAACCAAACCCGCGCATAATTGGAAACGAGCGCATATCCACGACCAGATTGTTATAACCGAAACTGGTTCCGCGTTCGGTCAGCATGATTTGCCGATTGCCTGCGGCTTCGATCTTTTTGACGATATTGCCAACTTCCCACGGAGCCAAAAACTGACCTTTCTTGACGTTGACGATTCGCCCACTTTTGGCAGCGGCCTGGAGCAAATCCGTTTGCCGACAGAGAAACGCCGGAATCTGCAAAATGTCCGCGACTTCGGCTACGGCTGCAACCTGACCGGATTCGTGAATGTCGGTGACGACCGGCACGCCGACTTCGTCTTTTACGCGCTGCAAAATCCGCAAACCTTCGCCCACGCCCAAGCCGCGAAACGAACTCGCCGAAGAGCGGTTGGCTTTGTCGTAAGACGCCTTGAAAACGTAAGGCAGGTTCAGCCGCTCGGCTATCTGAGCAATCGAATGCGCCATCATCAGCGCGTGCCGCTCGGATTCGATCACGCACGGGCCAGCGATCAAAAACAAATCGCCTTCGCGGCGTTGGACCGTTTGGTAAAAGCTATTCATTCACATTAACCGTTGGCGAGATCAGTTTGTCGCAGAATCAAGCTCGTCAAGAATCCGGTTCACTTCAAGCTTCAATTCAACGGCTTGTATTGTGGCCGCATCCCAGGCCTTCTGAAGATCAACGCCGAAGTATTGGTGAATCAACTTATCCCGCATTCCAGCGATTGCTCGCCACTGAATCTGCGGATACTTGTTTCGCAACTCAGGCGAAACTCGTTTGACGGCTTCACCTACGATTTCAAGCTGACGAAATACAGCATCCTGAACCATACTCTGTTCTTTGAATGAAGGTTCGTCTATGCCCTGCAAATACAATTCAATTTTGGCAATGGCATAGCGAACGTGCTTCAGATAAACAGAGTCGTCACGTTTCATAAATCACCTGCAAATCAGCCAAAATTCTGTCCCGCAAATAAGGGCTGATAGCCGGCTCGGTCAGCAAATCAACTTTTCTGCCTAGTGCGTCAGTCAGTTGATTTTCCAAAGCCACCAAATCAATCAGGCTTTTGCGCTTGGAAAAATCAACCAGCAAATCAATGTCACTTTGCTCGTCCGCTTCGCCGCGCGCCATCGAGCCGAACAGGCCAACTTTAGAAACATCGTTTTGGCGACAGATTTCAATCAATTTGGCCATATCAAACAATTGAGTCATTCAAACTCCTTTCGGCGAACCATATTAATCGGCTCCGACTGCCTCAGCTTTCGCCTGTTCTTCTCCGACTTCATCTCTAAGGCGGTGATTGTAAGCCGCCTTGATAAAGCTGGCAAAAAGTGGATGCGGAGCCAGTGGTTTTGATTTCAATTCAGGGTGGAACTGGCAGCCCAGGAACCACGGATGGTCTTCGATTTCCAGCATCTCGACGAATTTTCCGTCGGGCGATTTTCCGGCGAAGATCAAACCGTTTTCGGCCAGACGGTCTTCGTAGGACGGATTGAATTCGTAGCGGTGGCGATGACGTTCGGAAATGCTGGTTGAACAGTAGACGCGTTCGGCCAATGAGCCTTTGCGCACTTCGCAATCGTAAGCGCCTAAACGCATCGTGCCGCCCAGGTCTTCGACGCCCACCAGATCGCGCAGCTTAAAGACCAGCGGATCGGGCGTGTCAGGATCGAATTCGGTCGAATCGGCCTGGTCAATGCCGCAAACGTTGCGCGCGAATTCGATGGCGGCGCATTGCATGCCCAGACAGATTCCGAAAAACGGTTTCTTTTCCCGGCGAGCGTAACCAATGGCACGCAGCATTCCCGAAATGCCTCGTTTGCCGAATCCGCCGGGAACCAGAATCGCGTCCAAATCGCGTAGCCGATCTTCCCAACGTTCGTCTGTCATCAGGTCGTCGCTTTCGATCCAGCGGAAATTCACTCTGACGTTGTTGTCGAAACCGCCGTGAATCAAAGCTTCGTTCAGGCTCTTGTACGAATCTTCCAGTTCGACATATTTGCCTACGATACCAATCGTAACGGCTTCGCGCAGCCCGTGAATGCGATTGACCAGCCCTGACCATTGCCGCAAATCGGTGTCGCCCAGTGGCAAGCGCAGCAAATCCACCAATTGCTGATCCAGGCCTTGACGGTTCAAAACCAGCGGAACTTCGTAAACAGACTTCACATCTTGAGCCGTGATGACAGCATCTTGTTCGACATTACAAAACAGCGAAATTTTCGCTTTCATATCTAACGGCAATTCGCGTTCGCAGCGGCAAAGCAAAATGTCCGGCTGAATCCCGATTCCCAACAACTCTTTGACTGAATGCTGTGTCGGCTTGGTCTTCAGTTCGCCCGAAGCCGCCAAGTAAGGAACCAGCGTCAAATGCACGAACGTCGCATTGTGGCGACCGACTTCGTTGCCCATCTGGCGAATGGCTTCCAGAAACGGCAGCGATTCAATGTCGCCAACCGTGCCGCCGATTTCGACAATGACTACGTCGTAGCTTTCAGAAGTACCAGAAATGGCTGAAACGGCTTTGATGGCGTCTTTGATTTCGTTGGTGATGTGCGGAATGACCTGGATGGTTTTGCCCAGATAATCTCCGCGCCGTTCTTTTTCGATCACCGACAGGTAAATGCGCCCCGAAGTCCAGTTGTTGGCTTTTGAATAACTGGCCCGGGTGTAGCGTTCGTAATGGCCAAGATCAAGATCGGTCTCGGCTCCGTCGTCGGTGACATAAACTTCGCCGTGCTGAAACGGCGACATGGTTCCTGGATCAACGTTGATGTACGGATCGAACTTCATCATGGTGACTTTCAATCCGCGGGCTTCGAGCAGGGCAGCAATTGAAGCGGCAGCGATTCCTTTTCCCAGTCCGCTGACCACTCCTCCGGTGACAAAGATATACTTCGGCATCTCAACTCCTGTAGACGGTTTTCGTTGGTTGAAGCTGTAGGGGCATTCACGAGTTTTCGGTGAACTTGATTTTTTTAGCTAGTGGTAAGTACAAGAGTAAACACTTCGCGGCTGAGCGTCAATTGGCTGAAGACTTTTACTGTGTCAGTTCGCTGAATGTTGCGCCATTTGCAAAAACTGTCCCAGCCAACACCGCGCCAATCTTCTTATTGAAATAAGTTGGCGTCGTTTTAACCCAACCTGATTTACCCAAAAAGGAGATTTACCATGCGACGCATCGCCCTCTTGTTGTTGCTGAGCTTTATCAAACATCCGGTTTTGCCGGATGTATTGCCCAAAAGAACCAACCGTGATTCAACGCCAGAAACCATCACCGCCGTTCAAACGCAAGAACCAAAGTTGCACAGGCCAAGCCAGATCAGCGAACTTCCTGCCGCCGAAGCCCTGAACAAAGCCCGACTGTTGTTCATTCGCCAGCGCTCTGGCTTTTTCGACAAAGAAAAGCTTGAGCGTGAACTGCTCAAACGCAAAGAGTTCGGCGAAATGGGTTTGGAAATCACACGCAGCGTCAATACCGCCGACCTGATTCTGGAAGTCACTCGCAAACGCTTCACCACCCGATTTACCTGCAACGTCATCGAGCCAACGACACAGCGAGTGCTGGCCGGAGTCACCGCCAGTTCGCTCGGCGGAGAAATCGAACCTCACCTGGCCGAGGCGCTGGTCAAAGAATTCAAGGCCAAACGGGGCAACCCGGCGACTCCGGCAACCGAAGCGAAGAAGCCGGAATAAAAACATCGCGCAATCTGACAACTCAGACTGCGCGATGTTTGAAAAACAAAAACTGAAATCTGAAAAGCTACTTCAGCACGATATTGAACTTGCCCAGTTTCTGTTTGGCGGCCAGAGGTCTTTGCGCTGGAGTCGGCTCGACATCCGGTTCGCGCCATTTGTTGCCGAGCAGGTATTCTTTGTCTTTGACCATTTCGCCCGGAGTGTACACAGCCCACTCGAAGTTGTGGCCGTGATTGATGGCGTCGGTCGGGCAGGCGTCCACGCAGAATCCGCACAGAATGCAGCGGCCATAATCAATCTGATAAATCTTGGCGTAGCGATGATCCATGCCGATG
>JAGNMH010000444.1 GCA_017991275.1 Acidobacteriota bacterium | reverse complement strand
GTTTGAAAGAGTTGGCACGCCTGCGATGGTCAAAACGATATACAGCTTTAAGACTGACAATCTAAACGTGAAAGATGAGTTTGATCTTTGAGGCGATCTTTGGAGTGCTGCGCCTTTGGCGTAGCTTTGGAAGTCGTTTGGGTTGCGATGGCTTCAGGTTCCACCAAAGTATTGGCTGAGAATATGACTACCAAAGCTACGCCAAAGGCGCAGCACTCCAAAGGTTTCGCCAATTTGGGAAATAGTGATGAAACAGAATCAAATTGAAATTACTCGCCGCACATTTCTCGGTCAGGGGTTTGCCGGACTCGGTTCGGTTGCGCTGACTTCTCTGTTCGGTCAAAACGGACTTGCCCAGGCCAGTCCGCAATCGAAAGGCGCAATCGCGCTGCACCACGCGCCCAAAGCAAAGCGCGTCATCTTCCTGTATCAGGCCGGTGGCCCTTCGCATTTGGAAACGCTGGATTACAAACCTGAGCTGGCCAGGATGCACGGCAAGCCGATGCCGGAATCCTTCACCAAAGGGCAGCAAATCGCGCAACTGCAAAACCAGAAACTGGTTTGTTATGGCCCTCAGTTCAAGTTCAAGCGCTTCGGCAAATCGGGACAGGAAATCTGCGAACTGTTCCCCGAAATCGGCGGCGTCGCCGACGATGTGTGCATCGTTCGTTCGATGTGGGGAGAGCAGATCAATCACGATCCGGCGCACCAGTTGATGAACACAGGTTCGATCATTGTCGGGCGTCCGAGCATGGGTTCGTGGCTGTTGTATGGTCTGGGCGCGGAAACCGAAGACCTGCCCGGTTTTGTCGTGCTGATGTCTTCGGGCGTAGGCGGACAAAATCAGCCGGTGGCTCAGCGGCAATGGTCAGCCGGTTTTTTGCCCAGCAAGTTTCAGGGCGTGAAGCTGAATTCCATCGGCGATCCGGTTCTTTACATCAACAATCCGACGGGCATCAGCAACGACATGCAGCGAAATTCCATTGCGGCCATCAACCGTTTGAACCGTTTGCAGTACGACGCAACCAAAGACCCCGAAGCGTTGACGCGCATCGCTCAATACGAAATGTCGTTTCGCATGCAAGCCAGCGTTCCAGACCTGACCGACATGAGTAAGGAACCGAAGTCTGTGATGGAAATGTACGGAGCCAAACCCGGCGACGGTTCGTTCGCGTCGAATTGTTTGCTGGCGCGGCGATTGGCTGAACGCGGAGTGCGCTTCATTCAGCTTTATCACCGCGATTGGGATCATCACAACAACATCGGAACCAGCGTTCCTCTGAAGGCCAAAGAAGTGGATCGCGCGACGGCTGCCTTAATCAAGGATTTGAAACAGCGCGGAATGTTGGACGACACGTTGATTATCTGGGGCGGAGAATTTGGCCGCACGCCTATGTCACAGAGTGGAACCGGGCGCGATCATCACATCAAAGGCTTTTCGTACATGTTGGCGGGCGGAGGAATCAAAGGCGGCATGACTTACGGCGCGACGGATGAACTGGGTTACGCGGCGGTCGAAAATCCGGTCAGCGTTCACGACCTGCACGCGACGATGCTGCATCTGCTGGGCATCAATCATTTGCGAATGACGGTCAAGTTCCAGGGGATTGACGCTCGGCTGACAGGCATTTCCGGCGATGTCGTCAAAGCAATTCTTGCTTGAACCAGAGCAAGGCTTAACTGCCAGAGCAAGGCTTAATTGAAAGAAAATGAGGGCAGAAAAAGTTGAATTTTCTGCCCTCATTTTTTCAGTCATCTCCTGCTTTTGTTCAGTTTCCTGCCGGAGCTTTTGCTGATTCCTTTTCTTCTTTCTTCGGCAAATCCGGCTTGGCGAAATCGGGTTTGGCTTCGCCGAAGATGTAATGGTTGAACCAACCCAGATTGTGCATCATCACGGCGCGCATGGATTTCGGTTTGGTGATTCCATGGCCGTAGCCTTTGTAAACCAGCATTTCCACTGGCACGCCGCGATCTTCCAGGCCTTGCCGCAATTCGTAGGCATTCGGAATCGGCACTCGTTTGTCGAATTCTCCGTGCTGAATCAGCGTCGGAGTCTTGGCCTGTTTGATGTAACTCATCGGCGAAGTCTTAACGTAAACCTCCGGGTCGTCCGCAGGATCATCGCCCAGGTATTGAATCGTGAAGGGCGTGATGTCTGTGTTGTAGTAATAAGTCGCCCAGTTTGAAATGCCCGCGCCGACTGAAATCGCTTTGAACCGGTCGCTGGAAGTCGTCAGAAAAGCCGAGATGTATCCGCCCTGGCTCCAACCCATGCAGCCGACTCGATTAGCATCAACCCAGCCTTTGGCGATCAAATTGTCTACGCCGGAAATCACATCCCAAGCATCGCCTACGCCCAGGTTACGAATGTTCAGTTGCCGGAACTTTTCTCCGTAACCAGCGCTGCCGCGATAATTGACCTTCAAGACCAGCGCGCCTTTCGCCGCCCAAATGTCAGCCGGATAGTACCGAGCGTCCAGCAACGTTGGCCGGTCAATTCCCGTCGGCCCGCCGTGAATGACGCACAACAGCGGATACTTTTTATTGGGATCAAAGTCGGCGGGTTTGATCAAAATGCCTTCGATGGTTGCGCCGTCTTTGCTCTGCCACGAAATGACTTCGCGCGAAGCCAGAGTGAAATCTTTGACCTGATCGGTCATCGCCGTCAGCTTGCGCGGCGTGAAGCTGGCGCCATCTGGTCTGATTGCTGAAACGTAAACTTCGCTCAGCGAAGTCGGCGAAGGCGAGGTGAACGCAATCTGTTTGCCATCTTTGGTGAAGCTGACTCCGCCGATCATCGCGTTGTCAGGCTGAGTCACGCGAGCAAACTTGCCTGTAGCCGGATCAAGCCTGAACAAATGCGAAGCCGTTTTCTGCGCGCCGCTGAAGTAAATCCCGTCGGCGTTCCATTCAACAAAGTTCGGTTGTTCATCAAAGCCATCCGTGAGCGAACGCGGCGTTCCGCCATCAACCGACACCAGCGCCAGTCGCGAATTCGAGTGAAAGAATTTCGGATTGCCCATTGCTGAGCTAAAGACAATCCATTTGCCGTCTGGTGAAAAGTTAGGGTTGTTGTCTGGGCCGGCTTGTGCGACCAGCTTTTTAACCGAGTTATCAGCCAACGTCAGCAGGTAAACATCCGACGTGCCGCCGTTAATCAAATCGGAGTTGACTGTCGCGCTGAACGCAATCTTCAATCCGTCGGGCGACCAACTGGCGCTGCCAACAGTGAAGTCTTTGCCCTTGGTCCGCTGGGTTCCGGCAACCGGGGCTTTCAACGCTTCGGCGACATCAAACGTGAATAGGTGTGAGTAGGAATACTCTTTCCGCACGACTTCAAATCCGCCCAGATAATCCTGGCGATCTTTGGCGGCTTTGCTGTCAGCGTCGCTGGAGGTGAAGGCAATGCTTTTGCCGTCGAGTGACCAGGTGAAACCGCCGACGCCGTTTTCGGCTTTGGTCAACTGAAGGGCTTCGCCGCCGTCGGGATGGATGGCGAAAATTTGATTTTTGTCTCCGACTCGGCTGGAAGCAAACGCCAACCAGCCGCCATCCGGCGACCACTGTGGATTGCCGGAAGATTTGTCTCCGCGTGTCAGTTGCAGCAGCTTGCCCGTCGCCACGTTCGCCAGCCAAAGCTGCGTGACAAAGGCATCCTGCTTCCAATCGGTTTCTCCCACGGTGTAAGCGACGTATTTGCCATCAGGAGAAATCTGCGCGCCGCCTGCGGTTTTAACGTTGATCAGATCGTCAACTGTCGGCACTCTTTTCTGAGCAGCCACGGTCAACGTCAATGTGATTATCACGCTCAACAGAAACAAGAATCGTCTGAACATATAAGCCACCTTTCAGTTTACGAATGACTATTTAATTGAAGGCTGTGCAAATTGAAACGACCTCTTTTCAACAAATTAGGTCAGTGCGTTTATGGAGTGCGTGCGACTTGTCGCCGCTTTTCGTTCCTGGCAAAACCTTGCTGTCCCGGTCAACTCCAACTTGAGAATGCAAAGCTGCGACGAGTCGCAGCACTCCAAACTGCGCGTCTGATTTATGCACAGGCTTCATTTAATTTTCTTGGCGGGCAATTTCTGGCCGCCCTGATAAAGCGTCAGTCCGGTTGCTTTGTCGGCTTCGACCGTGAATTCGATGACTGCACCGACTTGAGGAATGTTGAACTTGGTCGCCGTTTCAGGCTGAAGCTCGACTTTCGGTTGTCCGGTCGCTTGCCCGATCAACTTGTCGCCTTCTCTGGTGACGGTCAGGATAAAGTTGGGCATCAACTCATATTCGCCGGTCAGGCGGTCAAAAGTTGCCGGGTCAGCTTTTGCTGCTTCTTTCGGTTTTGGTAAAGGCTTATCCGTTTTTTTGGCTTCCTCGTCTGGCGCGAAGCCGGAGCGAATGACAAGGGCAGTAATCGCATCGTCTTGTCTTTTGAAACTTGCACGTACAGATGATTGCCCCTTCAGGAAGAATTCCGTTTCGGAAATCGGCAGAATTTCTCGCTTGCCTGCGCGTGGATGCTGAAAGAAGAGCGAATCGTTTTCAAGTGTTACTGCGATTACTTCCTTTTCGTTGAGCTGGTATGTGCCTACATATTTATCCAACGATGGCAGTTTGATTGCCACCGGTTCGCGCATTGGTCTGCCCGCAACCATCGCCGCGATTTTTGGGGCGAGGTTGGCTGTGCCTGAATCGCGGTTGGTCAGAATGGCGACATAAACTTTTGACTCGGGCAGGCGAACAACATCGCAAGTGAAACCATTTATGCCTCCACCGTGCGTAATCATGCGTTCGCCTTCCAGCGTAGTAATGCCCCAGCCGTAACCGTAATTGGTCGGTCTGCCGCCGTTCATCACAAACGGCGTCCAGGCTTTTTTCAGCGATTCCTGCTTGACCAATTTTTCGGTGTAAAGCGAGGCGTCCCATTTCGCCAGGTCGTCAACAGTGGACATCAAGGAACCAGCGGCGTGAGGCTGAGACATGCTCAGATATTGAGCGTTGGCGTAGCCGCTTCCGTTCTTGGAATAACCCGCCGCCCGGCGAGGAATGACGCGCTGAGTGTTGTCGTAAAACGATTGCGTCATGCCCAGAGGCGTGAAGATGTTCTTTTCGACAAACTCCCCGTAACTTTGCCCAGTGATCTTTTCGATGATTGCGCCGAGCAACACGAACGCCGAGTTGTTGTAATTCCAGCTATCGCCCGGAGCGAATTCCATCGGTTTGTTTTTGAACAGGTCAATCAGCTCTTTCATCGCCATGTCTTTGCGCCAGAGCGGCAACCATTCGGGCAAGCTGGTGTAGCTTTTGATGCCGGAAGTGTGCGTCAGCAAATGTTCGATGGTGATCTTGTGACCTTGCGTCGGGTAATCGGGCAGGAACTT
>JAGNMH010000442.1 GCA_017991275.1 Acidobacteriota bacterium | reverse complement strand
CCGACTGAAGCGGTAGTCAATGGCCAGCGCATTCCTGTCCCTGTGCGCGACCAAAAACATCTGCCCGGAAATGCTGACGCCGGAGCAAACGCTGGCGGAAAAGCCATTCTGATTTCCCCTATGCCGGGCAAGATCGTCCGCGTGCTGGTGAGCGCCGGTGATGAAGTCACAGCTAATCAAGGCGTACTGATCGTCGAGGCAATGAAGATGCAGAACGAAGTCCAGTCACCCAAAGCAGGCAACGTCTCAGATATCCGAGTCAAAGAAGGCCAGACAGTCAATGCCGGAGAAACACTGGCCATCATCGAATGAACCGTTGACCGACAACAAACCTAACCTCTTTCAATCAGTTTTTTGTGCAAAATGCGAAATACCAACTGATTTTCCCAGTATTCAACGTGAGCAGCCAGCAACGTGGTGGCCTCCTCGTCGCGTATGTTTTTGACCGGATTGATTAACTGCCGGGTTGTACTGTCAGGCGGCGGGTCAAAGAAATCCAGGCGACCGCTGATAATGTCATTGTTGGAATAAATGTTGATCCATTCAAACTTCTCAGGGTCACGAAATTTCGGATCACGAATCAGAGGTTGAGAAGCTGCAACCAGCGCTTCGCGTTCCAGATTGGTCTTTTCACGCTGCAACGAAAACAGATAAGCGGTTTTGTCCAAAGGCGATCCAAAGGTCAGCAGCAACTTCGTCCGATCCATGACTTTCAGCTTTTCAGCTTCGCCTGAAACTTCATCTTCGTTCAGTAGTTGATTGAGAGCATCGTAGGCAATTACTGACCCCAAAGAATGTCCAATGACGTAAACGCTTTCGTACTCAAAATCGTCTCCGCTTTCAGAACGACAGGAAAAAATTACTCGAGCAGCATCTGTAATGTGCCGTCTAATTTTGTCGCGCAAACTGTTGAACCGGTCGAGCGTATGAGAGGTCAAGTAAAGCGCGACATCTCCGACATACTGAACCAACATTCTACGCACCAACATGCTGACGGCCACCAACAATACCCAGGAAATGTTGTCCTTTACCCAATAGTAAGCCGACTGCCAGAACAGCCCTAGCTCCCCCCATCCCTGATGGGCAACTATTGCCAGCCTGAAAGTTACAACGACAACAACAGCCAAGATGGCGGTTGTTCCGACCAAAACTTTCTGTGAGTTAGGGTCAATTTTCGTTATCCCTTCCCAAAGCTTAATTGCCAGCTTCACAATCAACCAGATCAGCAGGACAACCAGCACCACAACAAACAGGTAGTTGGGGCCTTCGTTCAACCAACCAACAAAGCTTTCTCCAAAAGCGAGTGGCCAAATTGACTTTGTTGGGCTGAGCCATTCTTTTGAATTGACCAGCCATTTATGAGCGTAAAACAGCAACGGTATAGTCACTCCGCACAGAATCGTCGCGCCAAGCGTCAAAGCAAACAACACCCAAGAAAACCAACTGGTTACTCTGCTGAAAAACAAAGCATTGCGCTGCATCAATTTTCTGGTTGAAGGTTTTGCGCTAACCTCGCCTTTTCTGGACTTGATTGACAAATCTCGCGCTTGACTGCCGGCCATCAACGCACAACCAAACAACAGCGCCAGGACAATGAAAATGTCATAGGTAGTAGTCAGATCGCTTTTCAGGCTGGCCATCCAGTTCCATTCCGGCGCGTTCAGCAAGCCGAAGAAACTGGCTATTGTTTGAATGGCCACAACAATAACCGCCGCATCCATAACGACCAGCGAAGTGACGACGCCAAGCGCGACCAGCAAGCAAATTGTCAGGCCTATGCGCGATGGATACTTTCTATATTCGCCGAATAACCAACGGTCGAATCTGTCGCCGAAATTACGAATACCGTTCATCCCGGCAGTAAGCAGAAACCAGATTACGTCTCGTAACCTGACCTGCCCCTCTGCCAACGGCGCCCAGTAACCTTCGAAGATATGAACCTCGCGCTCTATCAAATCATTCCCCATCAGTCTCAATTTCAACCCGTGCAACATGACTTCGCCCGACTTAACAGTAACGACGGGAGGTTCGATTGTTATTTCGGAACGAGAGGCCCCACCTGCGGTTTCTTCAACTTCGATCAAACCTTGCGCCACTTGATCCAGAGTCTCGAACTTCAGTTGCTGCCCCATTCCGTGAGCCACAAAAACAGCCAACTTTTTCGGTTTGGGGGCTTCGTTGACCAAAGTGTCATAACCGATGGTTGTCGGCGCATTGGATTTGATAACGGCAGTTTGTCTGGCCGCCGAGGCTTTGGGCTGCGGATCAGCAGTATTTGGCTGATTGGCTGAATTGTTCATGTGTTGCTCCTGATGAAATTGTTATGAAGCCACAAGCTGACGTGCGATGACCAGTCGTTGAACCTCGCTGGTTCCTTCGCCGATGGTGCAGAGTTTGGAATCGCGCCAGTACTTTTCCGCCGGATAATCTTTGGTGTAACCGTAACCGCCGTGGATTTGAATGGCTTCTTCGGCCACCTTGACTGCGATTTCCGAGGCGTAAAGTTTGGCCATCGCCGATTCTCTGGTCGTTGGACGTTTGTTGTCCTTCAACCACGCCGCGCGCAGAGTCAACAATCTGGCCGCGTCAATTTGCGTTGCCATGTCTGCCAACTTGAACTGGATTCCCTGAAAATCGAAGATGGGCTGATTGAACTGTTTGCGCTCCAGCGAATACTTCAGCGCCGATTCGTAAGCCCCCTGGGCAATTCCGAGCGCCAAAGCGGCAATCGAAATTCTGCCACCGTCCAGAATCTGCATGGCGTTGACGAAGCCTCTGCCGCGTTCGCCCAAAAGGTTCTCGTTCGGAACCCAGCAGTCTTCAAAAATGATCGAAGCCGTTTCAGAAGCGCGCACACCAAGTTTGTTTTCCTTTTTTCCGGCGATGAAGCCTTTAGTTCCGCGTTCGACGACAAAAGCTGAAATTCCTCGCGAACGCATTTCGCGGTTGGTAATGGCCAGCACCACGCAAATGTCCGACGAAATTCCGTGAGTAATAAAATTTTTCGCGCCGTTTATCATCCAACCTCCATCACGTCTGACGGCAATCGTTTTCATCCCCGAAGCATCCGAGCCGGAATCGGGTTCGGTCAACGCCCAAGCGCCAAGCTTTTCACCTTTGGCCAGGGGAGTAACGAATTTCTGGCGTTGGTCCGGCGTTCCGTATTGGTAAAGGTGATTGGTGCAAAGCGAATTGTGCGCGGCAATAGACAAACCAACCGAACCGCAAACCCGCGCGATCTCTTCGATTACCGTCGCGTATTCGACGTAACCCATTCCGGCTCCGCCAAATTCTTCGGGGAAGATGACGCCGGTCAAGCCAAGCTCGCCCATTTTGGCGAACAGTTCGCGCGGAAAATGCTGAGCCTCATCCCAAGCCATGACATTCGGCTTGATCTCGGCTTCGGCAAATTCCCGAACCATTTTTTTCACTTGTTGCTGCTCTTCGGTCAAATCAAATTGCATTGCCATAACTTTTTCATCTCTCCTGAATCAAACCAATAACTACGATGAACGCTGCAACACAGATCATTTTGGGGTTATCTGTGTTGATCTGAGTGAATTTATGCCTATCTGTGGTTCACTATTTTCCAACCTCATTCACCAAGAATCAGCAGTGGAGTCGCCGAACCGCCACCAGCCGAGACATTCAGCAAAGCCGAGGAAGATAATCGAATTCCCGCGCCTTCGACATCTTCGCCTCCCCAGGTGTAAGGATCGAAATCAACGTATCGGTTTTCATATTTCACATCGCCGCCAATCAAGGTGGGAAACGTTTCCTGAAGAATTTCAACGCGCTCCTGAATAACGAACGAAGCTCCAAGCGCGTCGTCAATCGCCTGTCGCCATTTTTCTTCGTCGCATTCCCAACCCAGGATCACGCCGCGCCCGCCATAATCACCATTCGGTTTCAGCACCAGTTGTTCACGGTGAGTGGCGGCGAATTCCACCAGATCAACTTTTCGCCCGTGATAGGTGGTGTAGCCTTCAGCCAGCTTACGAGTCCAGGGAACGTGACGACGCAACGCGGCAACTTCTTCAACGGTGAACAGGTGTTCGTTCGCCGCATCGTCAAGCTGAGCAAACAAACCTTTTTTCGTCAGCATCTGCACTCGGAAGGAATTAGCCAGGCAAACCGCGCGGTCTTTGACCGCCCTGGTCAGCGGATTATCCACTCCGCAGCGTTCGATCAACTCAGCGACAACGACTCGCTTGTAAACCAGATTGATTTGGAAATCTCCGGCGCGCAGCCAGCCTCCGCGATACTCCAGTTCGCGCGGGTCAACGATGATGGTGGGATAACCTTGCGATTCAAAATACTGACGGCTGATTTCAAACTCGGCGCGAGTGCTGACTTCATTCCAATCAACAATGGCGATGCGTGGGCGCTCAGTCCAACCAAGCTGGCGGTAACAATCCAGCAAACTTTGCAAAATTCGCTGGCGAACGCCGACACGTCTGACCGGAAAAAGCTTGGCGAACTCGCTTACCACATCCATCTCCATGAAGACTTCACTCAGAACATCACCATACAATAACCCGCCGGGCGAGTCGGCGTTGTATTCGACAAAGCTGAAATCGCCGCGCGAATCCAGAAAGGCATCCAGCCTGCCGCTGGCGTCAGGTGCGTTGAATCCCGGTTCGATGGCAATGATTTGTTCTTCGGCAGAAGTAAGATCAAGTTCTGCACGCAGCCTGCTGTCAATCATTAATGCCCGGCCAAGCTTTTCAATTGCCGCCAGCACCAATTGCGATTCCTGCCTAATATGCTCGTACCGTTCCCCGCCGATCAACATCGGGCGCAGCACGGTACAGATAGGACGAACGCCGAAAGTCAGGTCATGTTTCACAGTTCCGGCCAACAATTTGTCTATTGCATCTTCCAGCAGCGCTCCGTGCAACAGCGAGTGATAATGTTTTATTGCTTCTAAATTCATTGCTTGATGTCTTGCTGATCTTTTTCGCTTTCTTCGTCCAAAGGTTCGCCTTGCCCACCTCCTCCGGGAAGCTGGCCTTGCTCGGCGTCAATTTTGTATTCGATTGCTCGTTCGGCGCCGCGATGAAAGAGTTGCTGGTCAATTGCCATCATTCCAGCGCCGAGCACTCCGGGGCCTTGTTCAACAGATTCCTGATACTCTTCTTCCGTCATTTCTTCGCGGTAACGATTGGCGTTTGCCAACCAGTGCTGAAACGCCAGCAACCCGCCGACAATCAACACCAACACAATGGTCATCGCAACTGCATCGCTCATAAACGCCTCCAGAAAATTCAGCATCTTGGCTCAGGTTCGAGCCTGCCGTATATTACACCGGCTTCAACGCGAGGCGCGATGGTACGGAACCAGGAGCCATGTGCGCCAGGTTCCGTACCCAATCTCAACATAAAAGGAAACATCATTGAGCATTC
>JAGNMH010000441.1 GCA_017991275.1 Acidobacteriota bacterium | reverse complement strand
TAAAAGCAAAAGACAGATTTCATTTGGACGGTGGCTGGCTGTCGGCTTACTGGCTGTTCAGCTTCGATAACTACTACGACCCCGCGAACATGGGCTTTGGGCCGTTGCGTGTTTTCAATCACGACACCATCGCGGGCGGCGGAGGTTTTCCAACTCACCCGCATCGTGAAATGGAAATAGTCACTTATGTGTTGGAAGGCGCGCTGGCGCACAAAGACAGCACTGGCGGCGAAGGCTTGATTCACTCCAGCGAAGTGCAACGCATGACCGCCGGAACCGGAATTCGCCATTCTGAATTCAACGCTTCGCCAACCGATCCGGCAAAGCTGATGCAGATTTGGGTCTTGCCAGAACGTGCCGGGCTAACTCCGTCTTACGAACAGAAGCAGTTCACGACCGAACAGCGCACGGGCGTTTTGCTGCCGATTGCTTCGGGGCAATGCATTCCCGGCGGAGTGAAGATTCATCAGGACACCACGTTTTACGTTTCGCGGTTGAGAGCAGGCGATGAAGTCGCGCACGAACTGAAAACTGGTCGTCGCGCCTTTCTTTATGTGATCGAAGGCGAGATTGCATTGAATGGCGAAACCCTGAACAGCGGAGATCAGGCGCGGATTACCGATGCGGGAAATTTGAATCTGTCCGCTGCTGGTGAAAGCGAAATCATTCTGATTGACCTGCCGTAACGGTCAATCAAAACAACAAGCAGTAAGAAGAGGGAGAAAAATTTCAATGGACGCTTTGCAATTGATCAAACATAGAATTTCGGCGAACAAGTTCGACACCACGCGCTCTTTGTCCGAAGAAGAAATAAAAGACTTGGTCGCTTATGCAACTGAAGCGCCTTCGGCTTACAACATTCAAAACTGGCGCGTTATTGCCGTCACCAGTCCTGAAGCCAAAGAACGTCTGAAAGCCGTTTCTTACAACCAGCAAAAAGTGGTTGATGCTGCGGTGACGTTTATCGTGCTGGGGGATTTGCTCGGCTACGAAAAACTGCCGGAGATTTTGAAGCCGATGGTTGATGGTGGGCAGATGCCTCAGAAAGTCGCAGACGGTTGGGCGAATACTGCAATATCGGGCTACACAAGCAATGAACAGTTTTCGCGCGACGAAGCGATTCGGTCTGCTTCATTTGCCGCAATGACTTTGATGATTGCCGCCGAAGCCAAAGGTTTGGTGACCGGGCCGATGATTGGATTTGATCCGGCTGGCGTTAAGCGCGAATTCAACATTGCGGATCGTTACGTGCCTGTGATGTTGCTGACGGCTGGTTATCCGGCTGAAGGCAATTGGCCGCGCAAACCCAGGCTTGGCGTGGATCAGGTGCTGGCCTTCAACAAAGGCCGCGAGTTTTAAGTTGATTAAAGATCGGCGGGGCTTTCCCGCCTTTCTTCTTCATGCCACCTGCGCCGAATTTCCAGAACTTCTTCGGTCAGAGCCAGCAGCTTTTCTTTGATTGCTTCGCCGTTCAGATTTGGCAGCGCGGGATAACGGTGAGGCAGAATCAACGGGCGAACCGGTTCACGCGCTTCAGCCGGAACGCGCGTAATCATCTCGTAGATGTGAAATTCAGCTTCGCCAAGTTCGCGCTTGACCCAGCGCAGCGTTCGGCCAACTTCCGGGTCGCACTCCGAAATTGCGTTCAGCAGCGCGCTGCAAACAAACGTCGCACAGAAAACAGTCTTGCCATGCTTGTTGTTCGGATCACAGCCAGCTTCGCCCATTACTCGACAAGTCGGCGGACAGCAGCCGGTTCCTTGCTGATGACAACCAGCGCAAATGTCGAAAACTCCGCTGGCAGCAAAGAATCGGTCGAGTTCGGCGATCAATTCCCGCCGCGTTAAACCTTCTGTTGAATCGCTCTCAGCCTGAAGCTGTTTTCGTTCCTGTCGAGCGCAACTGACACAAAGCCCAAACTCCTGCTCGCTCTCAGAACATGCAAAATCAAAAAGCTGATACCGTCGCGCGGAATGATTGCCGCAACGCTGGCACGCCAATTCTTCAATTCTTTCGCTCGCTCTGCCTTCCATAACGCGGCGGAGTTTACGAACCCGCACAAAACCGCGCAAACCTTGTTGGTTTGTGGCTGCTCAACCCAATCCAAAAAAACTGATTTTCTTTGGCGGGATTCCGTTGCCGTCTGCGCCTTACCAGATGTGAGCGACAGAAAAGGGTTTTCAAACGCTCAACGAAATTTTCTCCGGCTCAGAACAGAGCGGAAGTCAGGCAAATCGGCGGTAAACGGTAAGGAGCGAAACGATGCCAAGCAATTCATTCATTCAAAGAGCAGCTTCCACACAGTTTCAGTTGAGCAATTTGCAAAAAGAGTATTCCCGACAAGTTGAAGCTTCCTATCCGGGGTTGAAAGTGGCCAACGGTGTCAGTTTTGAAGACATTTGGCAGTTATTGTTGGACAGCGGTTTTCTGTATCCCGAAAAAATCGCCCGACTGGAACCGGTGCTTCCCGATATTCAACAGACCGTGCGGAAGCTTTTGCAGGCCAATGGCAATTTGATGGCGACGGCGGTCATGCGTAACGAAAAGACACTGGAGGCGCATATGAGCATTCTGCGCTGGTGCGAACAAACCTGGATTGTTCAGCATCTGGCCGCTTTGCCAATGTCCGCTCGCAGGCTGTGCGCTTCGGCTCAGTTGACGATGGGCTTTACTCAGTACGGCCAACTGCGACCGGACATCGTGTGGAACAAGATGTACTTTCGCCCGAACAATCTGTGGCCTGCGCGTGTGTTTGGCGGTTACGCAAAACGAGTGAGTGACCCGACGACATCCGATTTGCGAACTTTTCATTACCTGGTCGCTCCGACAGCGGGGGATTCTCCGAAGCTGCATACTGGCATTGAAGTCAGAGCTGGTGGGCAGGAAGACAAGACAATGATCGAAGACTGGTTCACGTCGCGTGGTCGAACCGTCGAAGTCCAGGCGAATCAATTACAGGCAGCGTGCAACGGCCTGGAAAAACTGTCGCGCGAATATGAACAGGCAGGATTGTTGCGCCGCCGCGAATCAATCATTGCCCAGCGCAACGGGCACGTGACAGGATTTGCGCTGTTGGAAATTGCGTCGCTGGGAATGAACTTCAGCGAACTGACTAATTCCTTCACAGTGCATTTGATGGACGACACCGACGACGAAACTCGCTTGGCACTCATCAAAGATGCCAAACGACGGTACGCCGAATTTGGGCGCGGGCAGTGCATAGCGTTAGAGGACGGGGAAAATTTGTCGGCTTACGAGGCCGCCGGTTTTTCCAGGGTCAAAGATTACGCCTGCTGGACATTTCATCGTGAGCATCTGTTCGGCATGGAACAATTTTTCCGCGCTCTGTTTGCGCGGCGGAGGAAAGATTCGTGAGCAATGAATTGCGTTTGCGGTTTTCGGAACTGCGAGTTCCTTTGAAAATGACCTTTCGCCACGCATCGGCGGCGCGGACTCACGGCGAAAGCATTTGGGTCGAAGCTTCGCGCGGCGAGTTGCGCGGTTACGGCGAAGGCTGTCCGCGCCCTTATGTGACAGGCGAAACACGCTCATCCTGTAAACAGTGGGTCGGCGAATGGCAGGCCGCGATTCAACAGGGATGCCAAAGTTTGGAAGCGATGCAACGCTGGGTGGTTGAGCATTCCGCCGACATTGACCGTTCGCCTTCCGTCTGGTGCGCGATTGAAAGCGCGCTGCTGGATTTGTTTGCGCGCGAGCGCGGTCAAAGCGTCGAAGCCATGCTGGGCTTGGCTGCGCCGGGCGGACCGCATTTGTATTCGGCTGTGCTGGGCAATGACGAATCGTGGAAGACTCGCTTCCTGATTGACCAATACCTGATTTTGGGCGTCAAGGATTTCAAGGTGAAGCTGGGCGGCGATCTGGAACTGGATCGGGAAAAGCTTCGCAGCATTGAAGAGTTGACCGGCTGGCACGGCGTCACCGGCGCACGCATGCGGGTGGACGCCAACAATCTGTGGGCGGAATCTCCGAACGAAGCATTGCCGTATTTGCGCTCGCTCGGTTACGAATTGTTTGGCGTCGAAGAACCCGTCAAACCTCGTGACGTTCAACAGCACAGCAGGATCGGCATCGAATTGGGATGCCCGATCATCGTGGACGAGAGCCTTTGCACAATGGCCGACCTGGAACGTTATGACGGCGCGCCCGGAAGCTTTATGGCCAACCTGAAAGTTTCGCGCATCGGCGGCATTTTGCGCGGGCTGCGATTAATGGAAGAACTTAAAAAGCGCCAGTGGCCTGTCATCATCGGCGCGCACGTCGGAGAAACTTCCGTGTTGACGCGCGCGGCAATGTTGCTGGCTGCCGCCGCAGGCGATTTGCTGGTCGCACAGGAAGGCGCGTTTGGTTCGCGTTTGGTCGAACGCGAACCGGCCAGTCCCAGCCTGCGTTGGGGGCGTGGCGGATTTCTTGATCTGCGAAATACTTATGCCGAAGTCACCACCGAAGGATTGCAACTGACTCCACCGACAGCGTGGCAGCAAGGCTGGGGATTGTCTTGCCGAATGGGCGGCAATCTTTGGAAAGAAACGGAAACGGTCGCGGCTCAAACCATGTCGGATGGTTACGACATCAATTACCGAATGTGGGGAGCCGAAAGCGGCTCAGACGTGTTAGTGGTGCTGCACGGCGGCATGAGTCATTCGTTGTGGCAACGCCCGCTGGCTCAGGCGGTGCGCGCTCAATCGGAAATGTCTGTCTTTGCGCCTGACCGTCGCGGTTGCGGATTGAACGGCAAGCGTGGCGATTTGGTCAGCGCAGTTCGCACGATTGAAGACGTGATTGAACACGTGCAGATGCTCTCGAAACGATTCAAGCGGGTTCATCTGGCCGGTTGGTGTCAGGGCGCACAATACGCTGCTGTTGCTGCGGAACGGCTGCAGGACGAAGGCTCACTGGCGACTTTGCTGTTAATCACGCCGGGGCTGTTTTGGAACACGCGATTCCGTTCGGTGATTGATATGACAGAGCGCGTGGTGCAGGCGTTGCTGGAGCATTTCAACCTGGCGCCCGAACGGGAAGACGCCTTTGTTCCGATTCCATTACAGGCGACGGATTTCACGCTATCGGCGGGCGGACTGGATTTCATTGACGCCGATGCGCTGAAGACGACCGAAGTCACATTGAAGTCGGTGATCATCATGGACGAAGTGCAGGAGCGTTCGTGGGAATCAATTCTGAAGGTCAAGTTGCCGATGTTTATGGTGACAGCAACCGGCGACCGAATCGTGGACAACAACAAAGTCCGTGCGTATTTGGCTCCGTTGTTCCAAGCATCGAAGAATCGCTTGATGGAACTGGAAACCGGACACGCGGTGCAACTCGAACAGGCCGAAGAGTTGTCACGGGCGCTGTTAGGTTTTATTGCGGCGCAGAAAAACATGAACGCGACGGCAGCG
>JAGNMH010000008.1 GCA_017991275.1 Acidobacteriota bacterium | reverse complement strand
GCTGTGGGACGGCTGGCTGAGTTCCAACTATCATGCTCTGCAAGTTGCCGTGAATCGTCGCCTGTCAAAAGGCATTTTGATCAAAGGTGCTTACACCTATTCAAAAGCCATCAACATGACAGACGACACTGGTTGGGCAGGTGTGGGTTGGAACGCTCAATCACAAATCAGCCGTAACCGCGCGGTTGCCGGTTATGACATTCCGCAAAACTTCCAACTTGGCACTGTCGCTGAGCTTCCATTCGGCAAAGGCAAGAAATGGGCAAACGACGGTGCAGCAGCGGCTGTTTTAGGCGGCTGGCAACTGAGCGGTATTTATAGCGGCGTTTCTGGTCGTCCGTTCTCAGTAAGCGCTGCCGGTGGTTCAGTGAACTCGCCCGGCAACTCACAGACCCCGGACATCATTACGCCTGTCACCTATCTGCGTGGAACCGGCCCGGGTCAATCCTGGTTCGATCCCAATGCTTTCCGACCAGTTGAATTCTCACCTGGTTACAACACAACCACAGGCCGCCGTTTTGGCTCAGCCGGGCGCAATATCCTGCGCAACCCGGGTTATTCCAACATTGATATTTCCCTGGTTCGCAGCTTCCGCCTGACTGAAAAGGTCAACATGGAATTCCGCGTTGACTCATTCAACTTTACCAATACTCCGCACTTCGGCGGTGCCGGTTCTAATGCTTCAGCTCCGTCACGCGATGCGGCGGGGAATATTCTCAAAGACGCCAATGGCAATCTGAGACTGAATGGCTTCACTGAAATCACCAGTGCTGCACAAGATCAGCGCCAATTCCGATTTGGTCTCCGCCTCGCTTTCTAAGCGGATTCGAAATCGTCAAACCAAAAAGCGGGCGTCAGAGTTTCGACTCTGCGCCCGCTTTTTTCGGGTCAGTACTGCGACCGGTAGAGAGCGCGCCAGCGTTGTGAGCAAGCTCCCTACCGGTCGCAGTACTGACCAAATGTCACTCCTCTACTTCACGATGCCTTCGCCTTCCTTGACCTGAATAATTCGGTTAATCGGCAAATCGCTCAAAGTATCAACCTTTCCGCTTGGCCAGCGAATTTCCAGCGACTTCACCTTCGCAGCTTTGCCCAAACCAAAATGAACTCGCTGGTCGTTTTGGGAGTAATAACTGCCGCCGCTACGAACTTCGTCAATCATCGGTTGGCGCCCCTCAATCGTAAGTTTCAACCGAGCGCCTATGCCGCTGCGGTTTGATTTAGTCCCAATCAGTCGAATCGTAATCCAATTGTTGCCGCCCTTTTCCGGCGAAGCCAAATCGCAGCGCAGCAATTCCGGCACGGAGTTCACAGGGTTGATAACAATGTCCATGTCGCCGTCGTTGTCGAAATCTCCGAACGCGCAACCTCTGCTGGAATTCGGTTCGGCAATCGCTCCGCCGACCTTGTCTGTGAAATCTTCAAAGCGGCCTTTGCCATTGTTACGGTAAAGCACCTTGCGCTGGCGATAACCTGCATGCCCTTTCAACTGCTCGACTTCAGGGTAGATGTGACCGTTGACCAGCAGAATGTCCAACCAGCCGTCGTTCTCAAAATCAAAAAAGCCGCAGCCCCAACCCAGCCATCGCGTGTTGACTCCAACGCCAGCCGGAAAAGTCACATCGTCAAAACTGTCTTTGCCCAGGTTGCGATACAGCGACGAAGTGTCGTCAGAAAAGTTCGTCTTGAAAATATCCAGCCAGCCGTCGCCGTCGTAATCTCCAGCCGCCACGCCCATTCCGGCCTGAACTTTTCCGTCAATGCTGTAAGCGCAACCGGCTTCGATGCCAATGTCTGTGAACGTGCCGTTCTTTTCGTTGCGATAAAGCGCCGATGGAGCCAGGTCGTTGGCTACGTAAATATCCGGCCAGTCGTCGTTGTTGAAGTCGGCGACCAGAACTCCCAGGCTGTATCGCCCAGAGGTTTTCGTGATCCCGGCTTTTTCGGCTACATCGGTGAACTTGCCGTTGCCGTCGTTTCGATAAAGCAGGTTGGCGCTGCCCGGCATTCCCTTGTGGCCGCACGAAGCCATGACGCCTTTGTACAAACACGGCCCAGATTCCGGCAGAGGCCAAACCTTCGGATCGAAGTCCAGGTAGTTGGCTACAAACAAATCCAGATCGCCGTCTCGGTCATAATCCACAAAAGCCGAACCGCTGCCCCAGCGCCGTTTCGGATCATTCAACCCGACATTGGCCAACCCAGCTTTGGCCGTCACGTCGGCAAACGTGCCATTCCCATTGTTGCGGTAAAGCACGTTCTGTCCCCAGTAAGTGACAAACAAATCCTCGAAGCCGTCGTTGTCGAAATCGCCAGTGCAAACTCCCTGCCCCCAGCCAGTTCGAGTCAATCCGGTCTTGGCGGTCACGTCGGCAAAAGTTCCATCGCCGTTGTTGCGATAAAGATGATTGGTCGGAGTTTCGCCGTTGAGTTCCGCCACTTCCAGCCGAGTTCCGTTGACCACAAAAATATCCAGCCGCCCGTCGTTGTCGTAATCGAAAAAGGCTACGCCGGAGCCTGTGTTTTCCAACTGGAATTTGTTTTTCTTTTCGCCGCCGTAAATGGTTTTGGCAGTAATCCCGGCTTCGCGGGCGATGTTGGTGAATTTGACGCCGACGCTTTCCTGGCCTTGAGCCGACAGCGCGACAACAGTCAGCAAACAAACCGTCAGACAACGTGTCAGTAGCCCGCGCGTCAGCAAGGGCTTTTTCATCGGTATCCCAGCCCTTCCTGACGCGCGGGCTACTGACACTTGCGAACATCTTTTAGCCTTCACTTTTTTCCAACCTCCCAGGCTTTGCCGGTTCCCTGTTTCAACTGATTCAGCGAATCCACTTTGACGTTCGGCCAAAACTCACGCGAACCGCTCGGCCAAATGACGCCAATGCCTTCGATGACTGCATCCTTCCCCAAGCCAAAATTCACTCGCGGATCGTTCGCAGCCAGATAGCTGCCATCGGAATGAACTCTTCGCCAAACAGTTCCAGCTTTGCGAATCACCGCGACACGAGCGCCGATGCCATCGCGGTTGTCCTTGACGCCAACCAGCTTCACTTCCAGCCAGTGATTTGCCTTGGCGCTTTGATTCAACATCAACCTGGCTAAACCGTTGTTGTTGGCTACCAGAACATCAACATCACCATCGTTGTCTATATCGCCGAACGCGGCGGCACGGCTGACTTCGGATAATTGCAAAGCCGCTCCCGCTTCGGCGGTGACCTCGCGGAAACTGCGTGAAGACGACTGGCGACCGGGTTCGTTGTGGAAAAGCTGATTGCGTTGATGGAACGGATACGGCTGACCTCGCAAACTCGGCATCAGCGTCACCGCTCCGTTCGCCGCAAACAAATCCAGCCAGCCGTCGTTGTCATAATCGAACCAGGACACGCCGAAACCAGTCGAAAGAAAACTTGATTGAGCCAGATTGAAATCCGCCGTCACTTCGTCGAACAATCCCTTGCCGTTGTTTCGGAATAGCGAGCTTCCCTGTTTGGTCAGATTCGTCACCAGCAGGTCCTCGTCTCCATCGTTGTCAATGTCGCCAGCCGTGACGCCCATTCCGGCGCGAGGCGCTCCGTCGGCAGCGTAAGCTGCACCAGCCATCAAACCGCTTTCTTCAAATTTCCCGTTGCCCTTATTTATCCACAGCAAGTTGGCTGCGCCGTCGTTGGCGACATAAATATCGGTCAGACCATCGCCGTTGAAATCCGCACAAGTCACTCCCAAGCCCGGTCCGTAAGATGAACCAATGCCTGAATTCAAAGTAACGTCGCTGAACTTGCCGCCGCCTTCGTTGTGAAACAATCGGTCAGGCACAGGCCGATAAGCGGAGGGAGAGCAATAATCAACTTCGCCGGTTGGAGCGTAACAAGGCTTGTTGCCTTTGACCGTGAAATCAACGTAGTTGCAGACGAACAAGTCCAGCCGCCCGTCCTGGTCGTAATCCACAAACGCTGCGCTGGTGCTCCAACGCGGATCGTCAAGCCCGGCATTTGCTCCGGCTTCGCGCGTCACGTCGGTGAACTTGCCGTTGCCATCATTTCGATAAAGCACGTTCGCGCCGAAGTTCGTCACATACAAATCAACATCTCCGTCGTTGTCGTAATCGCCCGTCGCCGCGCCCATCCCGTAAGCAACAAGTCCAACTCCAGCGGCTTCAGTCACGTCGGTGAATTTCAGCTTGCCGCTTGGCACAAGTTCGTTGCGGAACAAACGATTGCCCGGCTTCCAGTCTTTTGTCGGCGAAAATTTCAGCTTGGCTTTTTCGCTTTGGTTGAGTTTCGTGCCTTGCAACAGGTAAACGTCCAGGTCGCCGTCATTGTCGTAATCGAACAGCGCCGCGCCCGAACCCATAATCTCCGGCATAAAGTATTCGCCCGTCGCGCCGGTTGTGTGCAAAAAATTCAATCCGGCCTCGGTGGCGACTTCGCGGAATAACGGCTGCTGAGCCGTTGAAAAGGCAAAAGGCAAAAGGCAAAAGGCAAAAGGCAAAAATAAGAAAAGAAACGTTCCGATTTGAGTCCTGAAGGGACGGCAAGAAATTAGCCGGTGGTGAAACCACCGGAGACAATGCAAAAAGCCTTTCGCGCCCTGAAGGGGCGCAGGAACCAAGTTCCAATCTATCGCCCTTTCAGGGCTTAAAGGTTTGAAAACAATCAGCCCGGTGGTTTCACCACCGGCTAATTTCCATAGCGCCTTCAGCGCAAAGAAAGAATTCAAATTATTATCGCGGCGTTCATTCTTTTGTCTTTCCCCTTTTAACTTTTGACTTTTAACTTCTCTGATCTTCATCTTTCTTGCTCCAATACTTTCAAATCTTTTTCGATCAACGCCAACAATTCCGTTTGCTTAAGCGCCGCCGCCTTGTCGCGGGCGATGCGGGCGAACTTCAAACCGTTCGCCTTGTCGCCGGCGCGCGCATAAGCCGCAGCCAGCGCATAAGTAAATCGCGGAGTCTCGCCATCTTCCAGACCGGAGGGCGGCAACAAAGTTTGCTGCAAATGCTCAATCGCTTCGGGCAAATGTTTTTGATAAATCAACATTCTCGCCAGTTGAAAATGCGCCTGCCTGAAATTCGGTTTGCGTTCGACGGCCAACCGATAATGCTTCGCCGCTTCATCGAATTTCTGCCCGGCTTCCAGGATAACGCCGTAATTCAAATGCGCTTCGGCAAAATTCGGATTGGTTTCGATGGCCTGACGAAAAGCCTGAGCCGCTTCGGCCTGACGTTTCTGCTCTGCCAGCATTACTCCGAAATTGTAATGAGCTTCGGCCAGCGTCGGATTCAGCGCCATGGCGGCGCGGTAATGTTCCTCGGCTTTTGCAGGTTGATTAGTTCGCCCGTAAAGCTGAATCAGATTTACGTGAACCTGCAAATACTGCGGATTGATTTCCAACGCGCGGCGATGTTCGGCGATGGATTCTTCCAACCGGCCTTCGGCTTCAAGCTCAACCCCTCGGCGAAGCCTGTCAGCCGCGCCGGAATTCAAATCGGCAACGGCGTTCATCAATGGATCAGCCAGAAAAGGCCTAACAAGTTTGTTCTGTTCGGAAAGTCGCAAATGCTCGGCGACTTTGTCTAAATTGCCTGCACCTCGATAAGCCATTGCCAGCGCGTAATGCGCTGCTCCCCACGAAGGCGACAATTCGACGGCTTTGCGAAAATCTTCAATTGCAGATTTGTCGCCAAGCTTCGTTTTAACTCGCCCAAGCCCATAAAACGCCTGAGCCATTCGCGGTTCTTTGATGATGATTGCTTCGTAAAGCTTGCGGCTTTCTGCCAGTTCGTTCAACGTCAACAATGAATCGGCAAGTCGCAGTTGAGCAGGCAGATAATCGGGCTTCTTCGTCAAAGCCTCGCGGAAAGTCGCAACGGCTTCGGCGTGTTTCCCCAGCGCGCTTTGGCAAACGGCCAGCAGATAAATCCATTGAAATTCATTGGGCTGTAACCGTCGCGCTCGTTGATAAACCGTCGCGGCCAGCTCGAGGTCTTCGTAAGTTTGCAAAACCATCGCCAGTCGTCCGACCGCGACAGCATCGTTGGGATTCTTTCCGGCTTCCTCGTCGGCTTTTTTGACCTGCTCGCGGATGCCAGGGCCAAAGTTATCGAAAGTGATTGTTGGAAGTTCAGGCAGAGTCTGCGCTTGTCCGAAATGCGCCGCCAGCATTACTACAACCACACAGCAAATAACAATGCCAGTGATCTTCGCCGCGTAGCGGCGGCTGACTTTAGCCCGGCGTTTCAACGCCGGGAAAGGCGCATCGTGTAACCGTGTCGCGTCAGCGACGCCTGAATTCAACCGTCGCTGACGCGACGAGCCAACCAATAACTCGCCTTCCGTGGATTGAAATCCACGGCTAAAGTCAGCCGCCGCAATGCGGCGAAGAGGCCAAGTTAAATTGCGTCTTTGCGGTGAAAAAAAGCTTCTCATCTCAATTTCGCTCTCAACCATTCAACCAATTTTGTTTTGTATCCTAACCATTCGGGATGACCTTCCCAGTTTTCGACTCCGTGCGGAGCGCCAACCACATCAATCACGTCGTAACTTGCGCCAACTCTATCAAGTTCTTTTTCGAACGCGACAGCTTGCGCGTGCAGCCTGTCAGCCGTGCCTTGAATCAACAGCATAGGCGGCATTCCGGCTTTGACTTGATAGAGCGGCGAAAATCGTTTCATCACTTCGCGGGTTTGATCGTTCAATTCAGTCACGCCGAACAACCGCGCTGGAATCGAACGGGCCGCAAAGCTGGTGGCCATCGGCAGAAAATCATAGACGCCGTAAAACGACACGACTGCGGCAACACCTTCAATTTTCTCCGTCGCCAGTTGAGCGACCATTTGTCCGCTGGCCGATTCACCCAGAATCGCAATTCGACTCGGATCAATGTTGAACCGTTTGGAATTGGCGCGAACGAAGCGAATCGCTTCGCGCAAATCTTCAAGTTGATCTTCATTGCGAACCTGCGGAGTCAGCCGGTAATCAATCGAAAACCAGGCGAAGCCCGCTTTGGCCAACGGTTCAAACAGCGGCGTGACGTAAGTGACTTTGTCGCCCGCTTCCCAGCCTCCGCCGTGAGCGATGATGACCGCCGGAAGCGGTCGAGAACTTTTCGGCAGATAAGCATCCAACTTCAAACCGTGGCGCGGGCTGAAAACAATGTCTTTTTTCAGATTGGTGGAGTGGGGCTGATGGTCGGCTTTGGCCAGTTTCGTTTGCTTTGTCAGCCAATCAACGAGTTTCTGTTTATAGCTCCATTGCGAAGGCCACCAGTTTTCGGCGCGATGAATCGCTCCATCAACAATGACGGATTCGCAGGATGGCGATAACTGGCAATACTGCTGGGCCGTCTGCGGCACGACTTCGCGGTCGTTACCGCCGTGAATGACCAAAGTTGGGAGTTGGGAGTTAAGGGTCGCAGGTTGGTAAACGCCACCAATACTGACGATGGCTTTGACGCCGGGAGCTTTTTCAGCGGCCATCAATGCCAGAGTTGCTCCGGTGTCTTCGCCAAATAAAACGATGTTGTCAGCATCAACCCTGAACTCCCGCGCGTGACAGCGAATGAATTCAACTGCGGCGCGAACGTCGTCAACAGATTCAGCGTAACGGCTCAACCCTCCTTTTCGATAATCAATCGAAAACCAGTTGTAACCGGCGGCGGTCAGCAGTTCCAGAAACTGACCGACAAAACTGTCCCGACTGCCGGAGTCCCAATTACCACCGTGAATGACGACGACAGCCGGACGCTTGTCGCTGCGTTTTTGCACGTAAGCGTCCAGCGACAGTTCGACGCCATTTACCCGGCGATAAACAATATCCGCCTGTGCGCCTGAAATGATGTAATTGCCTTCTGGATTGCGGACTTTGATCGGCAAACAGGTTTCTTTACCCTGCTCAATAATGGGTAATGACGAATGTTTAATGGCTAATGCGTTTAACTGGCCAAACACAATCAGCACAATAATCGTCTGACAGGTTTTCTTTAAGGGATTCATCGGCCAAAGGAATAGCACAGAAAAGCCGGGCGAGGTAGCGCAAGTCAGCCTTGTTGGGTTACAACTTCACGTACTCAAACACGAATTTTTCAAAGGATACTTTCATGCGATTTCTGCTACGAGCAATCTGCTTTCTGATGGCCTGTTTTCTTTTGAGCGAAGCCGGTTTTGTAAAAGCCCAAACAGCCAAAAAGCCACGCACAGTGGCGACTCAACCGAAAGCGCCTTCTGCGGCGGCGGTGTTGCCCAGATTGCGCGCCGCAGTTAAAGCCAAACCGAATGACCCGGCATTGCGCAACCTGCTGGGAGCTGCGCTTGGCGAAACCGGGCAACTGAACCCGGCAATTGTCGAATTCCGCGAAGCCGTGAAATTGAAACCGGATTTTGTCGAAGCCTGGACAAACCTGGCCGCGGCACTGGAACAAAAAGGCGACGTTGAAATGGCCATTGACGCTTTTCAGCGGGCGACTCAGTTGAACCCTAATGATCCTGGATTGCATGTTTCGCTAGGTTCGCTGCTTCACAGAGCGCAGATGCTGGATGCGGCTGTCGGCGAATTTCGTTACGCCCTGCAACTGAAACCGGCACCTGAGCTTCACGCCAATTTGGGATTCGTGCTTGGGCAAATAGGCGACCTGAACGCTTCTTTGAAAGAGTTTGAGGCAGCTATAAAACTGAAACCCGATTTTGCCGAAGCTCATTACTATTTGGGCGTTGGCCGAATGCTGTCAGAAGATTTTGCCGGAGCCGTCAACGCGTTGCGAGAAGCAGTCAGGCTGACACCAAACAATCCAGACGCTCAAAATGCCCTGGGTTCGGCGCTGCTCCGCAAAGGCGGGCGCGCGGATATTGCCGAAGCCGTAATCGCGCTTAAAACCGCAGTCAAACTCAAACCGCAATTGCCGCAGTTTCTAACCACGTTGGGCGCTGCGCTGCGAGAAGATGGGCAGTTCGATGAATCAATTTCGACTTTGCGCCAGGCCGTAAAAATCAAACCTGACCTGATCGAAGCACATTCAAACCTGGGGCTGTCGCTGTTGCAGGCGAAAAATTACGATGGGGCGGTTGCCGAATTCCGCGAAGCCCTGAAACTGGACGATCAAAACCTGAATTCGCATTTGAACCTGGGCTTGACTCTGATGCAGAAAGGCGACGCAGCCGCCGCAGTCGCGCAATTCCAAAAACTGATTGCCATTGCGCCCGAAGCCCCCGAAGCCCATTTCAATCTGGCTCTGGCCTACAAACGCAAAGACGAACCGGACAACGCCATCGCCTCTCTGCAAAAAGCCATCGGCTACGCAACGGATTTTGCCGACGCTTACTTCACACTGGGCGAAATCTATTACCAGCAATCGAAACTGGACGAAGCCGAAACTGAACTGACCACAGCCATCAAACTCCGAAACGAAGACGCCGAATATCATCACGTGCTGGGAAATGTATTTCTGAAAAAAGGCCAGCACGACAAGGCAATCGAAGAACTTCGCGCAGCCATCAAGCTTTCGCCGAATTCGCCCGAGCCGCACAACTCGCTGGGCGCGGCGCTCAGACAAAAAGGCGAAACCGACGCCGCTCGCGTCGAATTGCTGGAAGCTGCCAGGTTATTGAAATTGCAGCAGGATCAGGAAGCCGCCGCGACTATTGTCGCCACAGGAATTCAGCGATTAAACGAGAACAAACTGGCTGAAGCCATCGAACGCTTTGAAGCCGCCATCAAGCTTGACCCGAATTACGCCCAGGCTCATTGGCAACTGAGCATTGCATTAAAAAAGAAAGGCATGGCTGCGGCGGCTCAAGCGGCAAGGCAAAAAGCAGAACAACTTGATCCGCGATTGAAAAACGCCTCAAAGCAATAATTCTTCACGCCGGAAGATTTCTTGAAACGTAATCCTCAGTCGCGCCTTTCGGTTCGGGATACAGAAGAGGTTTGACAATCGCGCGGCGGCATATTTTGCAAAAAAAACTGTTGCCAGTTAATTCGGACTGGCTTATCTTCCCGCCGCCTTAAACCTTCCCCTGCACGTTGGCTCTACCAACAAATTGCAATTGCTTCGTTCTTCCGGTCGGCTTGGCGGTCAAAAGCTGACCGAACAAACCCGTCGTCATTGGTTCCCTCAAAAACGACGACCTTGAAACGTGCAAGCTCCCCGCTTGCCCAATCAGGAGATACCCGAATATGAAACGCTTGATGTTGTTTTTGACCATCCTGGTCTGCGCTGTTCTACTCGCTTCAGTCACAGTCTTTGTTCAGGAGCGATCGCGGCCACAACTTGGCGACCGCGACGAAGCTCCTCAAAGAATTGACCCAGACAATCTTCCGACAACCTTCCTTAACCAAAATCGTCTACACAAACTGATTATCAACAACGATGAACAAGCCGTTTACGACGAACTGGCCGGACGCGGAGCCGTCCGCGAAGAGTTCAATTACGGATCGTTCCGGCTGGTCGTTGTGGATCAGGAAGCCATAGGCGGACGCGCAGCCATGCAGGCTTTGCCAGTTGCCGCCCGCGACGAACAAAATTTGATCGTGCTGAATGGTTATGTGCTGGACACCTCCAACGTCGAACCGCTCAGCAAACAACCGCCGGCAGATCTGCGCCAGACGCAAATGGCTGTGGCTCGCAAAAACTTTGCGCGCCCTGGCGGCGGGCTTTACATCGTTCAGTTTTCCGGGCCAATCCAGGATGGGTGGTTGCGCTCTTTGGATCAAACTGGTGCTGATGTAGTTAGCTACGTCCCGAACAACGCCTACGTAGTTCGCGCCGACAGCGATGCGGCAATGCGGTTGATTCAACTGAAAGACGAACAAAACTATGTGCAGTGGGTTGGCGATTACGAACCGGCTTTTCGCGTTCGACAATCACTGGTTACGGCGCGCGAACTCGACTCCGATCAGTTCGTAAACGTGACAGTACAGTTCATTGAAAGCGCTGACACACGACAACAGATCAACGGTTTGAAACGCACGGCACGGCGCTTTATTGCTGAAACTCAGGTGCTGAATTACCGCAACGTGACAATGAACCTGCCCATGTCGCAAGTCATGGAATTGGCCGCGCAGGACAACGTCTTTGCGATTGAACCGGCGGGCGAACGTCGCCGGTTTGACGAAGCTCAAGGGCAAATCGTCGCCGGTAATTTAACAGGCAACGCGCCCAGCGGCCCAGGTTATCTGGCCTGGCTGGGAACCAAAGGCTTCACCAGTTCGCAATTCACGACCTTTGCCGTCAACGTGGTTGACGACGCTTACACGCTGACGGGCCATCCCGATCTGGCGACTTCGCGCATTCCTTTCCAGAACAATCCGACAAATCAAAGCGGTGCAATGGGAGGCCATGGCTTCCTGAATTCTCACATCATCGGCGGATTGAACACCGGAACCGGCGCAGCCAACGAAGACTCGCTTGGTTACAACTACGGTCTGGGCATTGCTCCCTGGGCGCGAGTGGGCATCACTGCGATTTTCGGAGCCACGGCTTCCAGTGGGACTGCGTGGGAAAATACGGCTTACGGACAAGGCGCTCGTATTTCGTCCAACTCCTGGGGATTCCAGACTCAGACAGGTGGGCCGATTGCCGATTATGACAGCAACTCACAAGCTTACGATTCCATCGTCCGCGACGCTCAGAGCGGCACGACAGGTTTGCAACAACTGACCGTGGTTTTCGCCGCTGGCAATGACGGTTCCGGCGCAAACACAGTCAGCACTCCCGGCACGGCAAAAAACATCATCACCGTTGGCGCAGGTGAAAACGTTCGCCAGACAGGCACGGACGGTTGCGGTATTGGCAACACCGGAGCCGACAACGTCAATGACATCATCAGCTTTTCCAGTCGTGGCCCAGTCAATTCGGCGGGTGGCGATGGTCGCATCAAACCCGACATCATTGCTCCCGGCACTCACATCGAAGCTGGAATTCCTCAGTCGAACTACGACGGCAGCAGCGTCTGCAATCAGTATTGGCCAAGCGGTCAAACGCTGTACGGCTGGTCATCTGGAACTTCGCATTCGTGCCCGGCAGTCGCTGGCGGAGCGACTCTGGTTTATCAGGACTTCCTGAACAAAGGTTTAAGCGCGCCTTCACCGGCGATGGTCAAGGCTACGTTGATGAACTCGGCTGCGTACATGACTGGAACTGGTGCTGGCGGCAACCTGCCGTCAAACAGTCAGGGGATGGGTAGAATGGATTTGGGCAGAGCCTTCGACACCGCTTCGCGCGTAATGACCGACCAAACTCAGGTGCTGGGAGCAACCGGCGCGACTTATCAATTAACGGGTTCAGTCGTGGACACCACGAAACCTTTCCGTGTGACTCTGGCCTGGACTGACGCGCCCGGCCCGACAACCGGCGCTCCGTGGGTCAACAACCTTGATCTGGAAGTAACAGTCGGCGGAGTGACTTACAAAGGCAATGTCTTCACCGGCGCGAACTCTGCCAGCGGCGGAACCGCCGACGGCAAAAACAACGTCGAATCAGTTTTCCTGCCTGCCGGAGCTTCGGGCAATTACACGGTTACGGTCAAAGCCACGAACATTGCCGGAGACGGCGTGCCCGGCAATGCCGACACTACCGACCAGGATTTCGCGCTGGTGGTTTACAACGCGAATGGCAGCGTTTCGACAACGCCAACTATCGGCGTCAGCCCGTCCAACTTGAGCTTTGCGGCGACGACTGGCGGATCGAATCCGGCCAATCAAACCATCAGCATCACAAACACTGGTAGTGGCACGTTGAACTGGGCACAGAGCGACAATGCTTCGTGGCTGACGGTTACTCCGGCTTCTGGAACCGCACCTTCGACATTGACGGCGTCGGTCAACATCAGCGGATTAGCTGCTGGAACTTACAACGGCACAATCACCGTCACAGCAACGGGAGCGACCAATACGCCCCTTTCAATTCCTGTGAGCTTGACCGTGAGTTCGGCGGGTGGTTCGCAGTTGATAGTAAATGGCGGTTTTGAAGGCAGCGTCAGTCCGTGGACTCTGACCGGTGGCGCTGCTTGGAGCACAGGCGGCAACGCGCATTTGGGAACAGGTTACCTGATTCTGGGCGGAGCCAACAGCACTTCACGAACTGCTTACCAGCAAATCACAATTCCCAGCGGCACATCGCCCAGCTTGAATTTCTGGCTCAATGTGACTTCCAGCGAAACGACTACGACAACTCAATTTGACCGGTTGTTTGTTGAAGTCCGCAACACGTCAGGAACTCTGCTGGCAACGCTGGCGACGTTCAGTAACTTGAACAAAGTGTCTTCAGCAAACTCCTACACCTTGCGCGGCGCGTACGGCCTATCGGCTTTTGCCGGTCAGACTGTGCGAATTCAATTCCGCGGAACTACTGACAGTTCGTTGATCACCAGCTTCAGGATTGACGACGTGTCGGTGCAGTAAGTGCGCTAAACTCAAAAGTCTGAGCGCGTATTTTCAATCATCCGCGCTCAGACTTTCACGTTTTTTGAAGCCGGTGATACCGAATTCCGATCTTTCCCGCTTAGCAGGTTGAGGTCGCATTTTGAGCCGGTTCAAAACAAGACCGGTGTCCCGACTGGCCAGAAACTTTCTCCTGAATCTGGCCAGTGAACCAGACGGCGTCGCAAGCCGCCAGATCGAAGCTGCCATCGGCAGTGGCAAGCAAGATCAAGGCAAGCGACGCCGCATTTTTTCAGCCGCCGCTCAGCGCCTGCAAGATATGGACTTCATCCGCCGGCTTTAAGGCCGCATTCAGGGCAAACACCTGCTCTCCATTCACGAAGATTTTCATGTGCGGACGAATCGCATCTTGTTCATCAATCATCCGAAACCGTATGCCGGGAAAACTGCGATTCAAATCTTCCAGCACGTCTGCGACGGTGGCTCCGACTGCCTCAACTTCTTTTTGCTGATTCGTGTACGAAAGCAGCGGACTGGGAATAATCACTTTCATAACAAACTCCAAAACTTCTCCCGCGAAGTCCCACGAAGCTGACACGAAGAAAGCCAAAACAGGGTTTACAGGATTGGTTTCAGGATTAACAAGATTGATGGCTAATCCTGTTTATCCTGAAGAAAATCTTGTGCATCCTGTCAAAAAGCTTCGTGCTTCTTCGTGCAGCTTCGTGGGAGAAACCATTCTTACAATTCAACAGCTTCGACGGCGTAAACGTGCGGCAAATGGCGAGCAATGTTAGTCCACTTTTCGCCTTCGTTGGTGCTGGCCCAGATTTCTCCGCAAGTCGTGCCGAAGTAAACGCCGACGGAACTCTGCTGGTCAGCCGTCATCGCTTGTCGAAAGACCGTGAACCAGGCGTTTTCCTTCGGCAATCCGTTGTCCAGCCTTTGCCAGCTTTTGCCGGAGTTGCGCGTCACATACGCCGCAGGTTTTCCGCCCGGCGAAGTGCGCGGCCAAACCTGCGTGCCGTCCATCGGAAACACCCAGCAAGTCTTTGGGTCGCGCGGATGCAAGACCATCGGAAAGCCTATGTCGCCGACTGACTTCGGCATCTTTTCGCCGATGCGAACCCACAGATTTTCGGCTCCTTTGGCCGTTCGATCCATGCGGTAAATGCCGCAATGGTTTTGCTGGTACAAAATATCTGGAGCCAACGGATGCAGCCTGACGCAATGCGGATCCTGCCCATATTCCGGCAACGGATCAGGGAGAAAATCAACGCGGTTTCCAGCATTCAAGGGTTTCCAGTCAGCGCCTCTGTCGGTGCTTTCAAAAACTCCCCCACTCGACATTCCAATGTACAGATGATTGGCATCGCGCGGGTCAACAATGACCGAATGCATCTTCGGGCCGTCGGGTGTGCCGTCCTGCTCGCCGCCTGTCCAGGTTATTCGCATCGGATGCTCGTTGAAACCGGAAACCGATTCCCAAGTGTCGCCGCCGTCTTCAGACCTGAACAACGCCTGTGGCGAAGTCCCGGCATACCAAACTTTCGGCTCGCTGGCGTGTCCCGGAGTTAGCCAGAACACATGATCTACGGTTCTTCCCTTTTCGCCTTCGGGCGCTTTGGGAAACGCTGGCGGTTTGGAAGCTTCTTTCCAGGTCTTGCCTTGATTCGTTGAACGATACACAGTCGGCCCCAAATGGCCGGCTTTAGCCGCAATCAGCATTGTCTTTCCGTCACGCGGATCAAGCATCACGTGGTGGACGATGTTGCCCAGAAAGATTGGCCCTTTGGTTTGCCATGTCTTTCGTTTTGAATCGGAGGTCAAAATGAACGCGCCTTTCTTGGTTGCTACCAACAGGGCGACGGATTTCGCGGCGGGTTTCGTTTTCGCAGTTTGTTTCACGTTGTTGACTCCTTACGTTTTTGGTTTGGATTTTAGGGAAGAATGCCCTTGCCAATATACATCGCCGACGCCACAAATGTTCCATCAACAAAACAAAACAACCGAACTTGAGACAGATTTTTCGAGCCGATACGGTACCCGCGCGTGAGTAAGCGGCCGTTCCAGCAAGCAAAAACTTCAGAAAAACGCTTGCTCACACGCGCGGTAACGTACCAACCTTGTAATAAAAATCCGGCCTGACGATAATCCGTGCGTTATTTTTTTCCTTCCATCAAGTTTTGAATTTCAACTTAACAACCTGCCTTTGGGGCAGGCATTGGCAAACAAACGGCATGAGCAAAAGAACTTTATCCGTCATCTTCGTTTCTCTTTTCACGGCTGGCATTGCGGCAATGAACGCCTGGCAGCCAAACGCCCAGGCTCAACAAGCAGTGAATTTCGCGCGCGACATTCAACCGATCTTTGCGGCGTCGTGCGCGGGCTGCCACGGAGAAAAGAAACAGGCTGCGGGGCTGCGGTTGGATTCCAAAGCAATCGCACTGAGCAAAGTCATCAAACCCGGCAACTCCGCAGCAAGCGAACTCTACCGTCGCGTAGCCGGATTAGGCGATCAAGCTCGCATGCCAATGGGCGGCAAACCGCTCTCAGCAAATCAGGTTGAGCTTATCAAAACCTGGATTGAGCAGGGTGCAGAATGGCCTGAAAGCGAATCCGCAATCCGCAATCCGCAATCCGCAATCAATAAGCACTGGGCGTTCACCGCGCCAGTCAGACCAGCGCTCCCAAAAGTCGCCAACGCAGCTTGGGTCAAAAATCCGATTGACGCTTTCGTTTTAGCTCGGCTGGAAAAAGAAAACCTGAAGCCTTCACCGGAAGCCGACCGCGTAACGTTGATTCGCCGCCTGAGTTTGGATTTGATCGGCTTGCCGCCTACGCCGGAAGAGGTTGACGCATTCGTCGCCGACCAATCGCCACGGGCTTATGAAAAACTGGTGGATCGTTTGTTGGCTTCGCCTCATTACGGCGAACGCTGGGGACGCCATTGGCTGGACGCTGCGCGTTACGCCGATTCGGATGGCTACGAAAAAGACAAACAACGCGCCGTCTGGTTTTACCGTGACTGGGTCATCAACGCGATGAACCGCGATTTGCCCTACGACCAGTTCGTCATTCAGCAAATTGCCGGCGACCTGTTGCCCAAGCATACAGACCCGAAACAGGCCCAGGATCAACTTGTAGCCACAGGCTTTTTGCGAAATTCGATGATTAACGAAGAAGGCGGCATTGAACCCGAACAGTTCCGAATGGAAGCGATGTTCGACCGCATGGACGCCATCGGCAAAGGCGTTTTGGGGCTGACGATTCAATGCGCTCAATGCCACAACCACAAATTCGATCCGATCAAACAGGAAGAGTATTACCGGCTGTTCGCCTTCCTGAACAATTCCAACGAAGCCAACATCGCCGTTTACACTCCCGAAGAACAGATCAAACGCTCTGAAATTTTCCGCCGAACGCGCGAAATCGAAGCCGAGTTACAACACAAAACTTCGGACTGGAAAGAGCGAATGGCTGCGTGGGAAGCTCAAGCCAAAGCGAATCAGCCGGAATGGACAATCGTCAAACCTGAAGTTGACGACATTTCAAACGGCGGCCAAAAGTATTTGCCGATGAAAGACAGCTCGTTTCTGGCTCAAGGTTACGCGCCGACTAAACATCGCGTGAAGATGATTTGGAAAACCGATCTGAAAAATATCGCGGCTTTCCGGTTGGAGTTATTGAACGATCCGAACTTGCCGTTGAACGGTCCCGGTCGTTCGACCAAAGGCTTGGGCGCGTTGACCGAATTTGAAGTTGAGGCGGCTCCGGCCAGTGACCCAACGAAAATAACGAAGATCAAACTGGTCAAAGCCACAGCCGATTTCAATCAGCAGGAGCGCGATTTGGAGCCGATCTTTTTCGACAAATCCAACCGCAAACGCATCACCGGCCCGATTGAATTCGCCATTGACGGCAAAGACGAAACTGCCTGGGGCATTGACGCCGGCCCCGGCCAACGCAACGTTCCGCGCAAAGCCGTCTTCGTCGCCGACCAGCCAATCAGCATAGAAGGCCAAGCGATCATCACGTTTTACCTGAAGCAAAATCACGGCGGATGGAATTCTGACGACAACCAAAACAACAACCTTGGGCGGATGCGTTTGTCTGTTACAACCAGCAAAGATGCTGTCGCCGATCCGCTGCCCGCGAACGTTCGACAAATTCTTTCGATTCCCGCCAACCAACGAACCGAACAACAAACGCAAACAATCTTTGGTTACTGGCGAACGACCGTCGCCGAATGGAAAGCCGAAAACGACAGCATCGCAGAATTGTGGAAACAGCATCCGCAAGGTTCGTCGCAACTGGTTTACAACGAACGAAGCGAAATGCGCCCGACGTTTACGTTGAAACGCGGTGACTTCCTGAAACCGGACAAAGAAATTCAACCCGGGGTTCCAGCGTTTTTGCATCAACTTCCGGCCAATGCTCCGGCCAATCGGCTGACCTTTGCCAAGTGGCTGGTGGATCGCCAATCTCCAACGACGGCGCGGTCAGCGGTCAATCGCATCTGGCAAAGCTATTTCGGAACCGGTCTGGTGGCTACTTCTGAAGATTTCGGCAAACAGTCTGAAACGCCTTCGCATCCTGAGTTGCTGGATTGGCTGGCAGTCGAATTGATGGAGCCTTCGATTGCGGATTTCGGATTGCGGATTGCGGATTCCAGAACTTCCGTAACCGCATCTAAACCTCAAGCCAAACCCTGGAGCTTAAAGCACGTTCACCGTTTGATCGTGACATCGGCGACTTACCGGCAAAGCTCAAAAATCACGCAATCCACATTCGCTGCGGCTGGCCGCAATCCGCAATCCGCAATCCGCAATCCGCAATCCGAAGACCCGTACAATCGCTTGCTGGCGCGCGGCGCGAGGCTGCGTGTTGAAGGCGAAATTGTTCGAGACATCGCGCTGGCTGCCAGCGGATTGCTGAATCCGAAAATCGGCGGCCCGGCGGTGTATCCACCTTCGCCTGATTTTCTTTATCTGCCTCCGGCCAGTTACGGCCCCAAACCCTGGCACGAAGAAAAAGGCGAAAACCGTTATCGCCGAGCCGTTTACACGTTCCGTTACCGCTCGGTTCCCTATCCTGTGCTGCAAACTTTCGACACGCCGAATTCAGACATTTCCTGCGTGCGGCGAACGCGGTCAAACACTCCACTGCAAGCGTTGACGACGCTGAACGAAACTCTGTTTCTGGAAGCGGCACGCGCGCTGGCCGTCAAAACCGTCAAAGAAGGCGGATTAACCGACGCGGCGCGAGCGACTTTCGCTTTTCGCAGAGTGCTGGCTCGCAAACCGACTGCGGCGGAATTAACGGAACTGCTGACACTGAAAACCCGGCAGCTTGGACGATTCTCAACCGGCGAACTGAATCCGTGGAATTTGGCGACGAACGATCCAGACAAAGCATTCGCTTTACCCAAAGGCGTCAGGATGGACGAACTGGCTGCGTGGACTGCCGTCGCGCGCGTGCTGCTGAACCTGGATGAAACCATCACCAAGGAGTAACTCAACGTGAATCTGGCCGCGCGCCTGTTTTCGCGCCGACGTTTGAAATTCATCGGCATCACGTTTGGAACGGTTGTGTTGTTGTTGGGTTTGGCTTGGTGGCAACGCGCTCCGCTGTTGAAAGGAACGGCAAGGCTTTGGATCGTTTCTGAAACTCCCACGCCAGCCGACGCGATTGTCATTTTGGGCGGAGGCATTGAACTCAGAAGCTTGAAAGCGGCGGAGCTTTATCACGCCGGATTCGCCAATCGAATTCTGGTTATGCAACCTGAACGAACTGAACTCAACACGCTGGGATTGATCGTTGATCAGGGAGAATTGACCATCCAGTTGCTGAAGCTGAAAGCCGTTCCCGAAAACGCGATTGTGCTGCTCGAACCTGAAGTGACCAGCACTTTTGAAGAAGCCGAGGCTCTGGCAACGTGGGCGAAAACCAACAACGCGCATTCGCTGCTGACAACGACTGACCTTTTTCACACTCGGCGAGCGCGATGGATTTTGAATCGGAAACTGAAGGAAGTCGGCGTTGAGGTGAAGATGATCGCCATCCCTCAGAAAAAGTACGACGCCGACAACTGGTGGCAAACCGAAGCAGGCGTGATTGATTTTCAAAACGAAGTTATCAAGTTCGCGGTTTACCGATGGCGGTTTTAAGACGAGGGGAAAACGCTGACTCAAGTCAGCCAGATGCGGCGAATACCATAACTATCAAAAATCGTGTCAACGCTGACGATGTCAATATGCTCAACCGCCGTTTGGGCAATCAGCAATCGGTCGAAAGGGTCTTTGTGATGGAATGGCAAAGTCTCAACAAGATTGAGATGAGTCAGGGTAATAGGCAACAACTGAATGTCATCCTTTTCCAACTGATTTGCCACGAACTCCCCGGCTTTGGCCATCAGAGTCAGTTTACCGGTTGACGCTTTGATTGCCATTTCCCAAACGCTGGCGATGCTCAGAAGGAGTTCAGTTTGCTTGTCTTCCAACAGTTCTTTGGTCTTTCGTGAAAGCTCAGGCGAGTCGTACACAAACCAAATAAAAGCATGGGTATCGAGCAAGAGCTTCATGGCATGTACTCCTTGAAATCTTCCAGCGGTTCGTTGAAATCAGGCGACATCCAAAAATTACCTTTGGCTGTTCCAGCACGACGACGTTTTGGCTTTTCGCCGTTTGGCTGAACACCAAGCCCGTTGACACGAACAATTTTGGCGACGGTTTGATTTTCAGCAGTGATGAGCAATTCTTCGCCGGGTTGAATGTTGCTCAGCAGTTCCTGGGTTTGCGGCGTCAATTCGGAAAATTCCAGTTGCATAGTTGGCTCCTTTGTTCGAGCCGGGATTATACAAGTGAAGAGAATCAATATGAACTTCAGACTGGCGGTATTGGCGACAATGTTATTTTCGCTGGCAATCGGCAGCGGCTCGACGGCGCTTCAATCAACTGCACCCGTCGGCGTTTATCTGCTCAAACCAGCCCGCGTGTTTGACGGCGAACAATTGCGCGAAGGCTGGGC
>JAGNMH010000440.1 GCA_017991275.1 Acidobacteriota bacterium | reverse complement strand
TTCGCATGTTTGCTTGAAACACCCGGCATCTGCGTTCTCCTAAACGTTGCCGCAGAGAAAAATAAAGATTCCCCTCCGCTTGATCGTGTTCGTTGCTAACGCCACTCATCGAGAATATCTCGCCATCCCAAAATTCCAAGCGCTCTTCGGAACTTGCATCCAGATCAAGATATTCTTCCAATGTGTATTTATGTTTTGGCAATGCGCTCATCAAGGAATCTCCAATAGTGTAATAGAGTAAAAGCTTACTCTGCGATCATTCGTCCGTCCAGCATATCCAGTTTGCGATCGGCCAGATTCAGAAAGCGCGAATCGTGAGTGACCAGGCAAACTGTCGTGCCATTGGCATGAAGCTGTTTCAGCAATTTCATGACGATTTCGCCGCTGGTTGAATCCAGATTGCCGGTGGGTTCGTCAGCCAGCAGGATTGTCGGGTTGCCGACAATGGCGCGCGCGATTGAAACCAGTTGTTGATGACCACCGGACAAAGAGCTTGGACGTTGACGGGCGCGGTCGGACAGGCCGACTTTATCCAAAACGCCCATGACCCGATCTTTTCGTTCCGTCGAACTGATTTTGCCGTAACTGAGCGGCTGTTCGATGTTTTCGTAAACCGACATATCGCCAATCAGATTGAAGTTTTGGAAAACAAAACCTATGTCCTGATTGCGAATGCGAGCGCGGTCGGAAAGTTTCAGGTCTTGAACCGGCTGACCGTTGAAGCTGTAAATTCCCTCAGTCATCGAATCCAGCAAACCCATAATCGCCAACAGCGTGGATTTCCCACAGCCAGATGGGCCGAAAATCACTGCAAATTCGCCTCGACTGATTGTCAGGTCAATTCCGTTTAACACAGGCGTTTCAACTTTGCCGTTACGAAAGACCTTGGTCAGGTCTTCCATAAGAATCAGCGGCATCACCTGCGAATGGTTGTTACTCATCGTTGGTTCCTCAATCGCTCAAATATTTTGGCAAGAATGTTTACGTTGTTTGGAGTTCGATCTGGCATACGTTTGCCCCGGCTTGCCGGTTCACTACTTTTCCGGGTGAGGGCAATTTCATTGCTTTGAGTATTCAGGCTGGCTAAGCTGCTTACCGTTATGACACAAGAAGGCAATCGTTTAGAAGAAGCACGTCAGCGCAGCAAACACTGGAAACGGTGGGGGCCTTATTTGAGCGAGCGCGCCTGGGGAACCGTGCGCGAAGATTATTCGCCGAACGGCACGGCCTGGGATTACTTCCCTCACGATCACGCACGGTCGAAAGCTTATCGCTGGGGAGAAGACGGCATAGCAGGCATCTGCGACCGCCATCAATTGATCTGCTTTTCTTTGGCAATGTGGAATGGGCGCGATCCGTATTTGAAAGAACGATTGTTCGGTTTGACCGGCCCGCAAGGCAATCATGGCGAAGACGTCAAGGAATATTACTTTTACCTCGACTCCACGCCGACGCATTCGTACATGAAGTTTTTGTACAAATACCCGCACTCTCGCTTCCCTTACGAACAACTGGTGGCGGAGTCGCAGAAGCGCGGACGTCAAGCGCCAGAGTTTGAATTGCTTGATTCAGGAGCCTTCAATGACAACCGTTACTTCGACGTGTTTGTCGAATACGCCAAGGCCGACACTGAAGACATTCTGATTCGCATCACCGCCATCAATCGCGGCCCGGAAACAGCGCGGCTTGATTTGCTGCCGACAATCTGGTTTCGCAACACCTGGGCCTGGGGTGACGACGTTCGCAAACCGCGAGCGCAGCGCGAAACTGAAACACCTGAAATTGCGGCCATTCGAGTTCGCCATCACGAATTGCCGCTACGCTGGTTGGTGTGTGAGGCTCAGCCGGAATTGCTGTTCACTGAAAATGAAACCAACGTCCGCAGACTTTACGGCGGCGACAACGAAGCCGCTCACGGATCACCTTTTGTTAAAGATGGGATCAACGATTATGTCGTCAGCGGAGCGCGCGAAGCCATCAACGCTCAACAAGTCGGCACTAAGGCCTCAGCGCGTTATCAACTCAACCTTGAAGCAGGCCAGTCGGCGACGATCAAACTGCGGCTGACGTTGAACCAACCGACGACGACGATGCTCGGCGCTGAATTCGATCAAACCTTTGCCGAGCGCCAACGCGAAGCCGACGAGTTTTACGCCGCTCTTCAACCTGAGGGGTTAAGCGAAGACCTCAGAAACGTACAACGCCAGGCTTTTGCCGGAATGTTGTGGAGCAAGCAGTTTTATCATTACGACGTGCGACGCTGGCTGCGCGGAGACCCGGCTCAACCTGAACCTCCAGCCGAACGCAAAACCGGACGCAACAGCGACTGGAAACACCTTTACAACGAAGACATCATCTCCATGCCGGACAAGTGGGAGTATCCGTGGTACGCAGCCTGGGACCTGGCTTTTCATTGCATACCGCTGGCACTGATTGATCCTGACTTTGCCAAAGACCAACTGCTGTTGATGGTGCGTGAATGGTATATGCACCCAAACGGACAGATTCCGGCTTATGAATGGGCTTTCGGCGATGTGAATCCGCCGGTTCATGCCTGGGCTGCGTGGCGAGTTTACAGAATGGAGCAACGGCATCATGGCCGTTCTGATCGTCAGTTTCTGGAGCGCGTCTTCCACAAACTGCTGCTGAATTTCACATGGTGGGTTAACCGCAAAGACGAAGAAGGCAACAACATTTTTGAAGGCGGCTTTCTGGGTTTGGATAACATCGGCGTCTTTGATCGCAGCGCCAAGCTGCCAACCGGCGGCAACATCCAACAATCAGACGCCACCAGTTGGATGGCAATGTATTGCTTGAACCTGATGGTTATCGCCCTTGAGCTGGCAAAGGAGAATCCGGCCTATGAAGACGTGGCGTCTAAATTCCTGGAACACTTTGTTTATATCTCACGCGCCATGAACAACGTCGCAGGCAAAGGCATTGAGTTGTGGGATAAGGGCGACGGATTTTTTTACGACGTGCTGAATCTGCCCAACGGTCAAAGCTTTCGCATGAAGGTGCGTTCGCTGGTAGGCTTAATCCCTTTGTTTGCGGTTGAGACTCTGGATTCTGAAGTCATAGACAAACTACCGGGCTTCAAACGACGACTGCAATGGTTCATTGATAACCTGCCGGAATTCAGCGAATACATCGAAACCATGACGACTCCAACAGGTGTGCAGCGCATTCTGTCGCTGGTCAACCGTAAACGGCTAAGAGCCGTGTTGAGCGTCATGCTGGACGAAAACGAATTTCTCTCGCCTTACGGCATTCGCTCCTTGTCGCGCCGCCATCTGGAAAACCCATATCGGATCATCGTCGGCAATGAAGAATACCAGGTTGATTACGAACCCGCTGAATCGCAAAACGGTTTATTCGGCGGCAATTCGAACTGGCGCGGCCCGATCTGGTTTCCGGTCAACTTTCTGCTGATTGAATCGCTGCAACGATTCCATCACTTTTTCACCAGCGATCTGGATCACGATGATTATGAGGTCGAATGCCCCACTGGTTCGGGGCGAAAAATGAATCTGTGGGATGTCAGCCAGGAATTATCCAGACGGCTGATTACCATCTTTCAACGCCAGGCAGGACAGCACGGAGCCATCGGCAGACGCCCGGTTTATGGAGCGCTGGACAAATTCCAACGGGATGAGCATTGGCGCGATCTGGTGTTGTTTTACGAATACTTTCACGGAGACAACGGCGCGGGACTCGGAGCCAGCCATCAAACCGGCTGGACAGGCCTGGTCGCCAAACTGATCCAGCAGGTTTACGTCGAACAACGCACTCGCCCGACCGGATTGCTTGACCCGAAGCAATTAGCTGAATTTCAACCAGATGAGGCATTGCCGCAATGAGACTCCTGACAATCTTTTTTTTGACCGCTACCTCTTTTGTCGCTTATCGCTTTTTACCAGGCGAAGCGCAGCAATCCGAAGCCGCTGCTCATAACCAGCGCGGATTCGACTTTCATTCGCGTCGCTGCCTGGACGATGCCAGCCGTGAATATGCAGAAGCTCTGAAGCTCGACCCTCCGCGCGAACTGACTGCCGAAGAATGGGCGCTTGTACGGAGATTCGCCCCGCGCGCGTTTACTACGCCAACTGAGTTTTTTGGCCTGAAAGATTTCGCAGCAATTCTGCACCCCACAGAGCGAATAATCGCTTATCACTTCTTTTGGGAAGACGACATTGACTTCCCTGAAGACAACGACCCCTGCGATCACGAAGTCGTCTGGGTTCAGTTTTCCGCCGACCGGAAAAACATCGAGCAGGTGTGGACATACTTTCACGGCAACATTTTGGCTGGCGGTGAAGCGGCGCTGACTGATGCCCGACTTCACCAGATGCGTCCACGCATCAACGTGCAATGGGGCAAACACGGCTCTTTACTAATGGGTTGGGAACAGATGACGGTTAAATCCGTAGACGGCCAAACCCGCAGTTTGAAACAGTACAATGAAGACACCTTCCGCGCGCTGACCAAAAACCGCCGACTGGCTGAACACCCGATTGGCGTTCGGCTGGGCTGGCCGAGGAAATTCAAAGGCACCTGGAATGATTTCACGAACTTCTCGCGGTTGTTGCAAACTCGTCAATGGCTGACGAAAACCAGACTGGCGCGCGTGTCACGCTGGAACAATGCGACCATCAATCAATACTTTTTGCCTTACAACTTCCGGCCAAAGACTGAATGGCCGCGCTGAAAGCTGGTGCGGTACCGCACCGGCATCTTAAATTTATGCGTTACTCCAAAATTTACTCCTCTTCAATTCTTGCCCTGACAATTCTTCTGGCTTCGCTTTCAATCAGTGCCACGGCTCAAACGCTGTTGGAAAAGAAATTCACGGCCAGCGTAGACTCCGAAGCAACGCTTGATCTGACGGCATCGGTTCCCGGCACGTCGTGGGAAAAACCCGGCAGCGAAGCCGCTACTGTTTCGATCTTTGTGGATGGGCAGAAGCATCAAGACGCGCTTCTGTTTGCCGGAGCAAAGCAGTTCACTTACCAACTGCTGCTTGGCCGAGTCACCGCCGGGGAGCATCAGTTCCACATCGAACTGAATCGCCCGCAATCCGCCGCCAGCGTCACCACCGTCAGCATCGCAGACGCCAAAGTCAGCATTATTCCAAGCGGCCATCCCGACTACCAGATGATCGCTCACGCTCCGATTCTGTTTGCGCGACCGGACACGATTGGCAAATTCAGCGACGTGCCTTTGCTGATGTATTGCGAAACGTTGAAGGAAACTGGAAAAACCACGCTGCGTTACACGGTGATTTTCAGCAACGAAGACGGCGGCACTCAGACGGCGGCACTGATGGCCAGATGGGGAAGAACGACAGACATTGAATGGGTCGTTGATGTCGAACTCGACGCCGAAGGTCGCGCCGTCAATTCAACTTTTCAGGGAGCCAGTC
>JAGNMH010000439.1 GCA_017991275.1 Acidobacteriota bacterium | reverse complement strand
TAAGCCGGTTGCCAATCGAAACGATAATCGCGCGCGACGATCAAAACTTCGATTGTGCCGTCCGGGCGATAAGCCGTGGCTTCGACAGATTTGGCGAAAGGAAAGAGCAGCGGACGAATGGAAATTGCTTCGGAAGATTGGGCCACAATCATCGAAGCTTTGACGACGTGGTTTTCAGCGCCAGCCGGAACAACAGTTGATTCCGGCGCAATCGTTACATTCCCAATAGATTTGCTTGTCAGGGTTTTGGCAAAGTAAAGCGCAACCCGGCTGCGGTCTGTCACCGCTTCACCTGTACTGTGGTAACGAACCTGCAAAATAATTTGCTCCCCGGGTTTTAATTGTCGGCCAGCGCCTTCCGGCAACCGGGTCGCCATCTGACCCGGAACCCACACATTCAGGGTTTCTCCGATTCTGCCGCAAGCGGACATTTTGGCATTCGGCGGAATCGGCTTGTTGCTGAACAGATGCAACGAAGCGCTTTGAACAACTTCTCCGTTGCCCGGTTGAAAATCCAGCGCCGTCAGCCAGCGGTCGGCTTTTAGGTTGGTCGGCAAAACTACGCAACGAGTTTCGTCACCGCCTTCGGCATCCAGCTTCACTTCTTCGGATTGCAAAACCAAATCCGGCTCGCCCAGCGGCCAGCCATCACCGTTAATCAGGTGTTCAATTTCGTGTTGAGGGTAATCTTTGGCTTCTCCACGCGGAGCGCCACCTTCAATCCACGAAATCAGCAATTCGACATTTCGCTGAGTCAAAACATAATCGTGCTGGAATCGTCCATAACCTTTGACGGCCTGGAAAGGCATCATGCGTTTTTCCAGGACTTCTTCCTTGATGGCCTTGGCCCAGGGGCGGGCTTCTTCATAAGTGGTCAAAGGAATGTCGGCTTTGATCTTGTTCGGAGCGTGACAGCCCAGGCAATTGCGTTCAAGAATTCGAATGACTTCCTTGTTGAACATCACCTTTGTGGTAATTGGTTCGTGGGTGCTGCCCGTGCGAGTTGAAAGAAAGAAGGCGGTGAAAACTAAAAAAGCGATTACTGAAAGGCGACGATTGGACATAGCGATTATCAAACCTCCTATCTTAAAACAGTCCGAACATTGAAGTAACAACCGGCAAAACCAAACCGGCGACGACCAGAATAACAAGAACCCAGATGACGGTTTTAACGAACTTTTGATTTCTCATTGATTGGCTCTCCACCAATAGAATAGGCCACAGATCAACGCGTGTGCAATCTGTGGCCTACGGGTTCAGAGCCTCAGCTCTTCAGGCTGCGTTATTGTTGACCGCTGGTAATCGCAGCAGGTTTTTCAACCGGTTTGGCCGGAATTGAACTATCACTGTAATAGCTCAACCAGCCGATCATCATTTCTTCCCACGTCTGATCGCCCCACCTTACGTCTTTGGTCGGATCGGGATTGTACTTGTTGGCTTTTGAGTTGTCGTAATGCGCCGTGCATTCGATCTTGGTTCCTTTCGGAATGGCGACTGGCTCTTTCGGCACGTAATAAGTCTGCCAGTTGAAATCGTACTTCGGCACGCTCAACAGAATTTTTGAAGTCCCGTCGGGGAAGTGCGCTTTGACTTCAAAATCTTTGCCGCGCAAATGCATGTGCGGCATGAAGCTGGTGATGTGCGTGTCTTCGGCGAAGGTGTAAAACGATTTCACTTCGTGATTGTCGGCTCCGGCTGGAATCTTGAAGCCGGTGTTGAGCACCGGGCGCGTCAAAACTTGATGTTTGGGAGCTTCTTTGGCGTATTTCAAGCCGATGGTCGTCACATCGGTCATTGCTTTGCCGCTGGGTGTGTAATGCAATTGGAAGTAAAGAGTTGCGCCAGCAGGAACTTTTTTGGCGTATCCGTCCGGGAACCGCGTCGGTTGTTCGCCCGGAGCATAACCAGCCAACAAGTTGCCGTCGGTGCGAGTCGGATTCTTGGGGTCTTGAATAAAGACGATGACGTGATGCATTGCCTCGCGGCCAGTAGAACGAATCTCAGCGGAAGTCACCCAGCGATCTTCTTTGAAGTTGGTCGGCACTTTGACGTACTGGTAAGCAACAACGCCAGCGGCTGGAATTTTCTGTTCGGGAACCGAAAACAGTTCGTCGGGTTTGCCAATGTTCCAGCCGACTTCAAATTTCGGAGCCGGCGGCAGGTCTTTCGCATTGCCTTCTTTGACGCCGCCATCAACCCAGGCGACGATCTTGTCAATTTCGGCTTGCGGCAATCGGCGATCGTTTATCCATTCGCCGTGATTTGGGTCTGCATGCCAGGGCGGCATGGCTTTGCCTGCCACTTGTTCTTTTATGGATTTCGCCCAGGGACGAACTTCCTTGAAGCTCATCACCGAAAACGGCGCAATTTCTCCTGCGCGATGACATTCAGCGCAGCTTTTGAAAAAGATCGGCGCTATGTCTTTGTTAAAGGTGACTTCCTTGGCGGCTGATTTGGTTTTGGTTTCGTTGGCGTTGGTGGCGGGCAAAATCATTAACCCGACTGTCGCTAGTGCGAACAAGACTGCAAATAGATTCAATGCTCGTTTCATTGTCATTTCTCCATATTGAATACGTTGCCTAGCTCAATTCCAAGCAACCCAGTAAGTTGTCAGCTTCAAATGCAGCTATCAAATTGTAGTTAGTTTCAAGAATCCGCTTGATATTGTCAGTTGCTGTATTGCCGCATCGGAGCCAGATAATCTTTGGCGGAAAACCATAAACCTGCGATAGCCATTCAAAATCCGCATCCTGCGTCACAATTACAAATCCGTTTTCTTTCGCATATCGCCAGGTGATTTTATCATCTCGACGATCCATCCCCAGCATTCTCAGGTGAGCAGATTCTGGAAACAAAACGGCAAGCCTGTTTGGCAAGACGAAAAGATAGATTCTGGTCAAACAGCAGCTTCATACTGATTGGAATTTCAGGCGTGAGCATAGGCAGTTTGCCGCTCTCGCTGAGCAGCAAACTGCAGGCTGGCCAGAATGTCTTCTTCGGTCAATTCAGGAAAATCATCCAGAATTTCTTGATGACTCATGCCTGAAGCCAACCACCCAAGCACATCGGCAACCGCTATTCGCATTCCTCGAATGCATGGTTTTCCGCCGCGTTTACCTGGTTCGATTGTGATGATTTCTTTTAGGTCAATCATAACTTTGCTCAATTGCCACTGCCAGCAGCAGTCTCAATTTTCTTTTTAGCCTTGATCGTCCGGTTACCCATTTGAATCGCGGCTTCGATGATCTCGCCTTTTTCGTTGCGAGTAAAGGTCACGAAGTTTTGAATCTCGCGTATGAAGAATTTGTTTTCAGCTTCGGGCAGCATTTCGATTCTGGGCTGTCCTGCTATTTCCGCGAAAAGCTGATTGCCGACCTGAACCACACTCATCTTCATCAGTCCGGCGTCATATTTGCCAACGAAGGCCGCCAGAGCTTTGGCGTCCATTCCCGGAACGGCTTTGCGTTCGGGTATGAAGTCAACGTAACCGATCAGCATTTCGTCATAAGTCGGATCACCCCAGCGAACGTCTTTGGCCGGATCGGGGTTGTATTTGTTTTTCGCCGAATTGTCGAAAGTCGCAGTAACCTGAATCTTGGTGCCTTTGGGCAGTTGTTTCGGCTGTTTGAAAGCGTAATTGGTCTGCCAGCCGAAATCGTAATTCGGCACGTTCAACAGGATTTCGGTTTTGCCGTCGGGATAAGTTGCTTTGTATTCCATCGCCGCGCCTCTGTAATGCATGTGCGGCATCAACGAATAAACCGTAATGTCTTCTTTAGGCTGCCAGCAAGCGGTGGCCTTGTGAGCAGCAGCCCCGGCAGGAATTTTGAAGAATATGTTTTCGATGCCGCGTTTGATCATCCTCTTTTTAGGCGGCTCTTTTGAAAAGATCAGCCCAATGGTTGAGCGGTCTTTCTGAACTGAACCGGCGACTTTGGAGTAGTGTATCTGCAAAATCAGAGTCGAACCGGCGGGAATTTTTTTGGCGACACCAGGTTCAAAGACTTCAGGCGGCATTCCAGGTGCATAACCCGCAATCACATCTCCAGCGTCGTCTTCGCCGAGTTTGCCGTTGCATCCGTCATCGTTGACTTTGGCGTCCATCTTGACGCGACGCAAATAACCTTCGCGGAAGAAAATAGAATTCGGCCCATCGTCTTCGTCAAACATCTTCTGCAATTCTTCAGGGCTGAGTCTGGCGTAATCTTTTCCGCCCGGAGGCGCAACGAATGCCAGAATGTGATGCACAACTCGACGATTGCCCGGACGCGCCTCTGCCATTTGCACGTACTTGTCTTCGGTGAAACCAGTGGGGATGGCGAAGTATTGATATTCATCCGGCCCACTGGCCGCCAGAGTGAATTCTTCGCGCATTTCCAAAACCGCGTCAGGTTTGCCTATGCGCCAGCCTTCGACGAACTTCGGAGCCGCAGGCAAATCTTTCAGATTGCCTTCCGCCGCTCCGCCATCAACCCAGGAGGCGATGGTGTCAATTTCGGCTTGCGACAATCGGCGGTCGTTTTTGAATTCGCCGACATGCGGATCGGCATGCCACGGAGGCATTTGCTTGCTGACGACTTTTTCCTTAATTGATTTCGCCCACGGACGAACTTCCTTGAAGCTCATCACCGAAAACGGAGCGGTTTCGCCGGCACGATGACAATCGGCGCAAGCTTTGAAGAAAATTGGCGCAACGTCTTTGGTGAAGGTGACGGTTTTGGGATTTGTTTTAGCGTTGGAAGCCTGGAGCATGAAAAACGCCGCCGCAAAACACGCAACGCCCAGAATAACGAGTCGTGATTTTTTCATAGCCTTCTCCTAGTTCGTTAATTTTTTGTTGCTTGCCCACAAAGCAGAAAGCGGATTGGGAATTAGTGATTCCGCAATCCGCTTTCTGCAACCCTCAATCGGATTTACTGACCGCTGCCGCCTGCGGTCGCGTCTTTGACTTTCTTGGCGCGTGCGTTGCCGATAAGAGCTTCGACAACTTCGCCCTGATCGTTTTTGACGATGACCAGATCGGATTCGGAGTTTTGCAGGAAGAACGCCGTTTCCGACATTGGCGTGAAAACCATCTTGGGCTGCATCGGAATTTGCACCACCAGATTGTTGCCTTCGCGAGTTACCGCAGCCAGCACGCCGGGACGGACTTCGTATTTGCCGGTGTATTTGTCCAGCAATTCCGGCGCGAGCTTGGCGACGGCTGGCATTTCAGTGACGTAATCAATGAAGCCCATCATCATCTCGTCGTAAGTCGGTTCGCCGTGGCGAATCTCTTTGGTCGGATCAGGGTTGAATTTGTTTTTCGCGGAGTTGTCAGAATAACCCGTCACCATCAACCGTGTGCCAGCGGGCAAACGCTTCGGCTGTTTCAGCAGATAATTGGTCTGCCAAGCGAAATCGTAAGCCGGAACATTCAACAG
>JAGNMH010000438.1 GCA_017991275.1 Acidobacteriota bacterium | reverse complement strand
GTTCAGGCATCTGGCCAATGGGCGCTGCCTGGTCGAGTTTGCATCTGTGGGAGCCTTACGACCTCACTCGCAACCGCCAGTTTCTAAGCCAGCGCGCTTACCCTGTGATGAAAGAGGCGGCGGAGTTTTTGCTGGATTATCTGATGCCAGAAGACAAAGACGAGAAAGGACGTTTGCTGAGCGGCCCTTCGATTTCGCCAGAAAACCGTTACCAGTTGGCGGATGGCATCGTCGGTAAGCTGTGCATGGCTCCGGCCATGGATTCGCAGATTGCTCACGCTCTTTTCACCAGAGTCATTGAATCTTGCAGAGTGCTGAATCTGGATTCTGAGTTCGCCCAGAAAGTATCCGAAGCGCGCGACCGATTGCCCAAACCGACCATCGGCAAACACGGACAGTTGCAGGAATGGTTGGAAGATTACGACGAACCCGATCCGGGTCATCGCCACGTTTCGCATTTGTTCGCGCTGCATCCGGGCAATCAAATCACGCTGGGCGGGACGCCTGAACTGGCGCGAGCAGCTCGGACAACTCTTGAACGCAGATTGAAAGCCGGAAGCGGTCACACAGGTTGGAGCCGCGCTTGGATCATAAATTTCTGGGCGCGACTGGGTGAAGGCGACACGGCCCACGAAAACATCACCGCTCTGCTGGCGAAATCAACTTTGTGGAACCTTTTGGACAATCATCCGCCATTTCAAATTGACGGCAATTTCGGCGGGACAGCCGGAATGATTGAGATGCTGTTGCAAAGCCATGCTGGCGAAATCGCTTTTCTGCCGGCTTTGCCCAAAGCCTGGGCAACGGGTTCGATCAACGGCATTCGCGCTCGCGGAGCAGTCGGAGTTGATCTGAACTGGGCGGCTGGCAAAGCCACACTGGCAATTTTGCGCCCCGATGTCAGCGGCGAATTGCGATTGAAGGCTCCGCGCGGCCAACAGATTTCTGCTGTGACCGAACAAGGCAGAAAGCAGCCAATTGATACTGGCGACGTTGTTAAGTTGAAAGCGTTTGCGGGTAAGACTTACAAAATAGGTTTTCAGTGATGAAAGCCAAAACAGACGGAGAAGGTAAATGTTCAAATCAAATCGTTCGGTCACCTTTATTGCGCTGATGGCGCTGCTTGCCTGCGGCATTGCGCCTTCCAGATTCGCACAACAACAGACTCCTCCTCCAACACAAACCCAGCAGCCAAACCAGCAACAGAATCAAGAAGCCATTGTTCGTATCAGCACTCAACTTGTGCAGGTTGACGCGGTGGTCACGGACAAAAAAGGTAACCACATCGAAGACCTGACCACCGACGATTTCGAGCTTTTTGTTGACGGCAAAAAACAAGACCTGACGCATTTCAAACACGTCAGCCTATCGCCGGTTAAGCGCGAATTGCCGCCGGTAAAAAAATCCGATGCGCCTCCGGCTTCGCCGAACATGCCGTCGAAGAGACTGGAACCGAGTGAAGTTCGCCGCACCATCGCTTTCATCGTTGACGATCTTGGGCTGTCGTTCACCAGCACCGAACGAGTGCGCGAAACTCTGCGCCAGTTTCTGGACAGGCAAATGCAGCCGGGCGATCTGGTCGCCATCATTCGCACCGGCAGAGGTTTGGGTATGCTGGAACAGTTCACCAGCGACAAACGCCTGCTTTATTCCGCAATTGACAAGTTGATGTGGAATCCGCTGAGCCGCGATATGGTCCCAAATTTCGGCAGCGAAAGCAGCCTGGGTGAGTCCGAAGAAAGCCAACAATCAGCCAGCGATCAGCAAGCGCTTGATAGCGGCATGAACAATTTTCGCGACACGCTCTTTTCAACCGGCACGCTGGGCGCGATCAATTTCGTGGTCAACGGATTGCGCGAATTGCCCGGACGCAAAAGCGTCATGCTGCTTTCAGACGGCTTCAGAATTTACCCGCCCAGCGACAATCTGAACGACCCGGACGCCGTCGCTCAAAGCGAAATGGTTCAGCAGGCTCTGAAACAATTGGTTGAAATGGCCAACCGATCAAGCGTCGTGATTTATTCGATGGACGCAAAAGGTTTGCTGCCGTTGGTTCCAGGTGGAGAAACCGGCGGTCGTCCGACTGGCGATTCTTACGCCAAGGCCATGCAGGACAATCAGGAAACTCTGGAAGGCCCGGTTTCTCTGGCAGTTCAGACGGGCGGTATTGCCACTTTCAACAACAACGATTTGAATATGGGAATTCAGGAAGCCCTGTACGACCAGCAAAGTTATTACCTGATCGGTTTCGATCCTGAAGACGAAATGTTCGACCGCAAACTCCACAAGATCAAAGTCACGGTCAAACGCCCAGGTTTACAAGTTCGCGCCAGGCAAGGCTTTTACGGTTACGACGACGAACCACGCGATGTCGAAAAGTCGCGTGGTCAGCAGATTTTCGGAGCGATGCTGTCTCCGCTGGGAGTCCGCGATTTGTCGCTGAAAATGACGCCTTACTATTTCAACTCCGCCAAAGAAGGTTCGCTGGTTCGCGCGCTGTTCCACATTGACAGCTCGAAGCTAACTTTCAAGGACATGCCGGATGGGAAAAAAGCGATCAAGCTTGATCTGGCGGCATTCGCCTTTGACGACAAAGGAACCGCGCTGGACCTGAACGCCAAACACGTCGCGCTGACTTTTGACGAAGCTCAATACAAACAAGTCATGGCAGAAGGGCTGACTTATCGCGCGGATTTTCCGATTAAAAAACCAGGCGCTTACCAGTTTCGAGCCGTGCTGCGCGACACAGAATCAAAACGGCTGGGCACGGCCAGCGAATTCATCAACGTTCCCGATTTAAGCAAAAGTCGCCTGGCAATGTCCGGCCTGGTTCTGACTTTGCCAAAAGCCGAAGGCGATAAGACAGAAAGCGATGACGTGCTAACTTCGCCCTATGTTCGCAGCTTCGCCAAATCCGGTTGGGTGCAATACGGTTCGGCGATTTACAACGCGGCTGTTGACAAAAAAAACAACCAGCCGCAACTTTCAGTCCAGGCTGAAATTTACCGCGACGGAAAATTGCTGAAACAATTGCCTCCGAAATCCATAGAGCTTCCGGCAAAGGCCAGCGCCAAACGATTCGATTTTGTCGGTCAAATGCTGCTCAACAATTTTCAGCCGGGCGATTATCTTTTGCGGGTTGTAATTACGGACGCGCTGGCGAAAAAGAAAGTCGGACAGGTTGAACAATGGATGGATTTTACAGTGCGATAGTGGAACCGGGCTATTCGTCGTAGGCGCTGAGGTAAAGCAGATTGTCGTAATCAACCACTGCCAGTTTCAGGTTTCGCAACCAACCGCGTCGCCCAAGAATGTTGTGTGTTAACTCAGGATATTTGGCAAAGAAAACAATGCTTTGAAAAATCAGTTCGCCCGTTTGCAAAGTGATTTCATGGCCGAAGGCCTCCAGCGATCCGGCCAGCGTTTTCAACGTAATCGGAATTCCCTGCTCAACCGTAATGCCGAGCCTGAGGCCGACTTCATGCCTGAAAAGACATACTTCTGCTCCTGGATCAACTTTGGCTTGCTCCTGAATGGCTTTGCTCTGATAGCCGAGTGCCACTGGAATTGTGATTCCCACAGTTGAATCATGGTAGTAAATGGTTTCTGTAAAAGTCAGTGTGGTTTTCATGCCCAGATGATTTGAAGTACGTGGTCGGGGTCTTCGATAAAAGTGACCATTGGCAAAAAAGCGCCATCGGCTTGAGCGGCGGCCCAAACTTCGTCGTGATTGAAACCATGCGCGATCAAACGATCTCCATCCAGCGCCACCCACTGATTGGCATATTCCCGTCGGTGATCGGCGATCCAGTTCATCGCTTCGTACGCGGTTGCTGGCATAGGTTTTGACGGCAGCCGTTTATCACGCGGAGCTTTGGCGGACTGTTCCGCGGGTTGATGTTCGGTTTTTATTTGTTCAGTCAGCAACTCAATAAGCTTTGCGCGCTCTGACTGTGGCAATGATGGGATCATACTTGACATAACTTTTGCTCCTTTCGACGGCTGGAAGTATAACTCGCCAGGAAGAATTTGAAGAACGGGGAATTGCAGCTATGACCATACAAAACAAACCCAAAATTCGCTTTTCAGTCATTGGGCTGAACCATGGACATATCAACGGCCAGACTCAAGCAATGCTGCGAGCAGGCGCTGAACTGGTTTCGTTTTATGCCAAAGAACCAGACCTTGCCGCTGATTTCACCAAACGCTTTCCGCAGGCAAAACTGGCGCGGAGCGAAAAAGAAGTGCTGGAAGACAAGACGGTTCAGTTGATCGTATCAGCTTCGATCCCGGTGGATCGCGCTCCGTTGGGCATCGAGGTAATGCGCCACGGCAAAGACTTTATGGTGGACAAACCCGGCATCATTACCTTGGAACAACTCGCCGCAGTTCGCCGCGTTCAGGAACAGACGCATCGCATTTATTCGATCATGTACAGCGAGCGGTTTGAGAATAAGGCTACGACCAAAGCCGCCGAACTGGTCAAAGCCGGAGCCATTGGCAAACCGATTCAAACCGTAGGTCTGGGGCCGCATCGGTTGAATCTGCCGACTCGCCCGGCGTGGTTTTTCGAACGCCAAAAATACGGCGGTATCATCTGCGACATTGGCTCGCATCAGTTCGACCAGTTTTTGTATTTCACAGGCTCGACCAAAGCCGAAATCGTCGCCTCACAAGTCGGCAACATCAATCACCCTCAGTACCCTGAATTGGAAGATTTCGGCGATGTGATGCTGCGTGGTGACGGCGGCACTGGTTACATCCGCAACGACTGGTTCACGCCGGACGGATTGCCTACGTGGGGAGACACTCGGCTGACCGTCATTGGAACTCATGGTTACATAGAAGTCCGCAAAAACGTGGACATCGCCGGAAAGCCAGGCGCAAACCACCTGATCCTGGTTGACCAAAAAGGCGTCCAGCGAATTGATTGCGAAAACGTGCCGCTGCTTTTCGGCGAACAACTGGTCAACGACATTCTCAATCGCACCGAAACAGCTATGACTCAGGCGCACTGCTTTCTGGCGACGGAACTGGCATTGAAAGCTCAGAAACAGGCGCAACGAATCAATCCCAAAAAATAAAACGCTCAGAGTTCGCGCTTCAGCGTGTCTTCAGTCCAGCCAGACACGCTGAAGCGCAAACTCTGAATATTGCCCAGCCAGATACGCTGAAGCCTGATCTCTGAACAATAAAAGATTTTTTGTGACCTGAGCCAATTACGTCACGTCTAGGAAACTGAAAAGAAGCGAGGTCTTACCATAATGGTTTGTCAGCTTACTTTTTCAGATTTATACAGTTCCCTGACGGTGAGCGCGTTTTCCGCGAGCGCCTGCAAGGGAGGAAGGTTGCGTCTGATCTACGCGGAGGATCAGGCGCAGCCCCTTCGATTTATATAAACAAAGCAAGCTCAACGAGCTTATC
>JAGNMH010000437.1 GCA_017991275.1 Acidobacteriota bacterium | reverse complement strand
GGCGCTCCCAGTGTTTCCGGCTGCGAAGGAGCTTTCGATGGCAGCACTGACGGCGCAGCAGATTTGGTTTCGGGATGTTGATGTTGCGCGTTTGCGGGTTGAGCCGCGACCAGACCAGCGCCCAGCATCGAAGTGCGACGAAGAAAATTGCGACGATTTGAATTCATAACTTCCTCAATGTAGGTCGTACTGTCAGTTTGACCTGCGTGGCTGGCAGTTACCTGGCCAGCCGGATGTGTTTTGCGGGAGCGAGACAAACTAACAGTTCGTCCTACTTCAGGCTGTTGCCGGGAGCGTCAAGCCCGCCCATCAGCAACATGCCCTGCAACTGGGTGACGTTCTGCCACAGCTCGACCAGCGCGCCGATGTATTCCGTTCGAGCCTGAAACAGCGTTCGCTGAGCGATCAGTACTTGCGGATAAGCGGCGGCCATCTGGCGAAACTTGGCCAGATATAGGTCATAGGCTCGCTGAGCGCGCGGCAAAACTTCGCGCTGATAACGCGCCGCAACGCCGACCGAGTTCTGATACTGGTTGAAGCTTTCGGCCAACCGCGCGCGAAGCGAAAGTTCGACTCGCTGAACTTCGCGTTCGGCGCTGGTCAGTTCGGCTTTTGAAGCCGCAACGTTGCCTTGATTACGATTGAAAATCGGCAGTCTGACACCGGCTTCGACGCGAGCTTCCCAGCCGGTTTTGCCGCCGTAAAACTCCGCCCATTCGTTGCTGTAACCCACGCTGCCGCGCAAGTAAACGTCCGGCTTTGGTTCGGCTTTGGCTCGGCTGACGACGGCTTTGGATCGTTCGATTCCCGCCAACGCGCGTTTCATTTCCGGGCTGTCGCGCAACAGCGAAGCCAGCATTTCATCCTGAACCAAAACTGGCGCGGGCGATTCCAATTTGTCTTCCAGCCGCGTCAATTTCAATTGCGGATTACCTGCAACCGCAGCCATCAATTGCCAGACGCGAGTGAAATCGTTTTTCGCTCGCATCAACTCAATCTCGGCGCGTTGCAATTCGACTTCAGCGGCCAACACATCCGGGCGATCAGCCGCGCCTGTATTGAACAACTCCTCTGAAATGTCCACGGCTTCGCGTGTCAGGTTGGCCAACTGCTGGCGCAGTTCAACCAGATGCTGGGCGCCCGCCGCCTGATAAAACAGCATCCGAACCGAATTCAGCACGCGCAAGGCTTGAGCCTCGGCGTTGGCTTGTGATTGAACCTTTTCCTGAGCGGCGATGTTTTTGCTTTTGCCCAGCTTGCCGCCTGTCAAGATTGACTGTTCTACGAAAAAGTATTGGCCGTTGCGATAAGGGTAAATCAGCGAATTGAAAGCTAGCCCTTCGCCTTCGTAACCGACTGTCGGATTCGGCCACAACCCAGCCTGACGGCGATGCCCCTCGGCTGCCTGGATCGCAGCTTCGGCCTGAGCCAGCGTCGGATTGTTTTTGATCGCCATCTGCTCCAAAGCTTCAAGCGTCAGTCCTGGCGATTTTTGATCCTGTCCAGTCGTGTTGTTGGTTTGCTGAGCCGTTGCGGTTGGCATTAACAAGGCAAGGCACAGCGCCGCAGCAACTCCCTGGCAGAGCCACGTGGCAATTGATTTGATAAACATTGATGTACTCCGAAGGTCTTGTCAGTTCGGATCGGTACCGCGCGCGTAAGCAAGCGGTCGTTTCCGCAAACAGTCCGCTTGCTTACGCGCGCGGTACTGCACCGGTGTATTGCGATATGTTTTCCGAAGCGTTTTAGATTCTCAGGCTAAGCTGAAAGCCTGTGTGCGGAGGTGAGTGAGTGGCAGAAATTTGAATCGGAACTTGTAGCAGCCTGAACGCGATTTCGTCGGCGCTACGCGGCGAAGCCACAAACACGGCAATCAGTTTGCTGCTTGGCGGAGCAAAAAAGCCCACAGGCGATTCGCCATCACGAACTTCGCGCCTCACCGCGCAGCAATTACGATTCAGAACCGAAGCTGCAATTTTGCCTGGTGTTTTTTGATTGGCCGCAGAAGTTCGATAAGTTTGATGATCCAACTGTGCCGAGTGGGCCTGATGCTCTTGCCTGATGGCGGCTTTCTCAGCAGCTTTTTTTCTGTGGCAAGGCGGCAGATTTTCTTCAGGCTCGGCAGTTTGGGCGACAGATTGCGGTACAGACAATTCCGATGACTTAACACAACAAAGCCCGCCGCACAGCCCGAATGAAAACAGAAGCTGCGCGGCCAGCAGAGTTGAAATTGTCTTTTGCAAAATTCGCATCGGCGGCGATTTAACCAAACGAGAAGCGTGGAAACAACCCGCGCCCTATTTACTCTTCCACGCCAACTTGCCCATTTCTCGCCAGGTAGTCAGCTTGATGCCAAGTTCTTTGATCAGAGCTTCGATTTCGGGATCGGTGAAAGCCAGGAAATCTCCGTAACGTTGTTCCCACGAACCAGTCGTCGCTTTCAATTCAGCGTCGTTCATCCCCAAATGGACTATCAGCATGGTCACACCGGGTTTCATTGTCCGCAGAAAGTTTTTGTAGGCTTCTTTGCGCTCGGCAGGAGTTTTGCCTTGGACACCTGTGTTCAGGTAATCAAGCATCGCAAAACCGTCTGCTTCGATTTTCTTCAGCAAGTCTTCACCGATTGGCGAGCCAGTCAGCTTGCCGTATTGAATAGCTTCCGGCGTAGCGCGCATGACCATCACAGGGATTCCATACTCTTTACCTAGTTTGGTGTACACGTCGAAAAAATCCTTGCGCGTGTACAGCGTGCCCATGTGCGTGTCCAGATGAGTCGGCTTGATGCCGAATTGCAGAGCGCGTTCGATCTGCGCGCGAATCTCGGTTTCGATTTCCTGCGGCGTGGCATTCTTTGCCGTGTCGCGCTCCGAACGCCACATAAAGCCTTCGGGGTCAAGCAGGCCTTTGACCTTTTCAGGCGAAGCCACCGGACGCCAGCGCAGATACCTCCATTCGCTGGTCAGCGTCAGGTGCAATCCCAAATCAAGTTGGGGATTCGCTTTGGCATGCGCCGCAATTTCGGGAAACCACGGGCACGGAACCATGATGCTGCCCGAAGTGACCATCCCTTTTTTGAAAGCCTCGATGGAGGCCATGTTGACCGAATGAGACATGCCAATATCGTCGGCATGAACCATCAGGACTTTGTCGTTGGGGCCATAACCGAGTCGTTGGGCAGTTGTAGTTTGCGCTGGGGCAAAAGTCGTCAACGTCACAAGCAGTGCAAGGCAAAAAATCAGTTTCATAGTTTTGAATTCTCTCTGTTGAAGATGTGAAGGCGCAGCAAGCATAGACGCTGTTTGCCAGAAGATGAAGCTTCAGACGCGATTCAGTGAAAGCAAGAACCCAACGCAATCATATTGCCAGTGCGTTTCTAGTTTGGATCAGGCTCAAAGAACTAAATCAAAGTAAAGAACTTTGAGCCAGAGTTTACAGGATCAACCTTTCTTGTTCTGATTTAGCAACCGATGCTGGTCGCAACATTTATCAACTCAAACACGGATTGTTGAGTGACTGCCTCGTTTTAAGAACTCATCTCTCAAGATGATTTCTGCGTTAAAGCGCGTACGGAAATTAAAAGATTGTGCTGGGACGGTCTTAAGATCATTGAAGGCGGCCTTGCCCATCAATGAGTAGTAAGTCCTTTACTTTTTTCCACCATAGCCAAAATTTGTTTTGCTGCTCGTTCGGAAGCGTTCGCTTCGCCGAGTTTGTCGCGGACCTCGGCCAGATCGTTTCGAGCCTTTGCCAGTCGAGTCGAATCGCCAAGAAAATCCACAACCTCTTTCGACAGGCGTTCGGTATTCAAATCATCCTGCAACAACTCCGGCGCGATTTCTTTGCCAGCGATCAGGTTCGGCATGCCGACAAATTCCGTGTTGATCAGCGGCCAGAAAATTCGCCAGTTCAGCGCCGAAGCCCGATAAACGACAATCAACGGAGTTCCGATGATCGCGGTTTCCAGTGTTGCCGTTCCGCTGGCGACAACGGCCAAATCGGCTGCGGCGACAGCATTGTAAGTATCGTGTTCGATCAGCGTGAGGTTTTTGAGTGATTGAAGTTCGGTGGTGATTTCCTCGCGTTTGAATGTCCGCGCCAGCGGCAGGATCAGTTGAAAGTGCGGATGCGTTTGTCCAAGTCGAGCCGCCGTTTCCAGCAGCGGCGGCAAAATGTGTTTCAGTTCCGAATGACGACTGCCCGGCAACAGAGCGACAATCGGTTTCGCCGTATCAAGTCCATTCTTTGAACAAAATTCTTCACGGCTGGCTGTAACGCGAACGCTGTCCAGCAGCGGATGGCCTACGTATTCGACTTCGACGCCGCGCTGGCGGTAATAGTCTTGCTCGAAGGGAAGGATGACCAGCATCTTTTCCACGTCGCGCCGAATGCCACGAATGCGATAACTTCGCCAGGCCCAAATCTGCGGACTGATGTAATAAGCCACGCGATGACCGTCCTGCCGCAAGCGTTTTGCCAGTCGCAAATTGAACTCCGGCCAATCAATCAAAACGACCAGATCAGGTTTTTGCTCTTTGGCCGCTTCGCGCAACCGGCGAAAGACGCGCAGGAATTTCGGCAAAGCCTTTGCGACTTCCAGCGCACCCATAATCGCAACTTCGCGGGCGTCCACCAGAGTTTCAACTCCAGCCGAACGCATTTCGTCGCCGCCAGCGCCGAAAAAATCAAACCGAACATCCGGCTGCAACACCTGCAAAGCCGCCGCCAGCTTCGCACCGTGTTTGTCGCCGGAAGCTTCGCCCGCGACGATCATCAAACTGATTATGCCTGCTTTGCCACGCCAGTAATTGGCCTTATCGCTGTTTCGAATGATGCCAAAATGCCCGTCTTTGTAAACGTCAGACAAGAAGTCAGCCGCATAGTCGTACCCATTGGCTACAGCTTGCTCAAGTAACAAAATTCCTTTGCCAACGTCCTTTTCAGTTCCTTCTCCATTCAGATACATAGTTGCCAGGTTGTACTGCGCTTCGCCATTGGCCTGCTCGGCAGCTTTTGAATACCACTTAACGGCTTCAGCTTCGTTCTTCTGAAACAGTTCATTGCCAGTAGCGTAAAACGCGCCAAGAAGGTATTGGGCATTTACTGACCCCAGTTCACCAGCACGATGGAGTAAGAACACAAAAGCTTTTTCATCAAAGACCCGATGGCCATCTCGATAAGAAGTCGCAAGGTAGTAAATGGCTTCTGCATGATTTTGCGCCGAAGCTTTTTCCAGCCAGCGTTCTGATTCCTCAAAACCGACTTCCGCACAGGTAAAGAAAAGATAGCCAAGTAAAAACTGTGCCTCGGCATTGTTCGATTCAGCAAGTGGCGTGAGGAGAGAAACGGCCTGATCGAAATCTTCAAGCTCAATAAATTCTTTGGCTTGTTGAAGCGTTTCATTCATAGGTGTTCTGCGGCTAATAAAT
>JAGNMH010000436.1 GCA_017991275.1 Acidobacteriota bacterium | reverse complement strand
GGCCAGGTAATGGTCGTGTTTGACGACCTGCAACCAATACATACGCCCGACAATCAACAGCATCCACCCGACCAACACGAATGCAATGATCAAAATACGATTCCCAGTGGATTTAGCTGATTGTTTGGTTCGCATAGTCGCTTTACCTCCTAACGACGCACTTCTTTTCTCGAAACCTGATTTTTGGCCGCCGGTTTTTTCACTTCCGTTTTTTTGGCTGCGGGGGTTTTGACTGCCATCTTAGGTGTGGTTTGCCCGCCGCTCTTTTTCACATTAATTGGCTTGTTTAGCGTTGCTGCTTTAGCGTTTTTCGCAAGTTTGCCCGATTGCTTTAATTGGACTGACTGCTTTGCCACGGATTTGGCGGCAACCGGTTTAGCCGCGCTCTTTGTTTCCGGCTCGGTTTGTGCGGCGACAGTGCGTCCAACTCCGGGCTGAACCAGGCCAAATTCGCTGGCTGCTCTTTGCGCCTCCTGAGTGCTGAGCGCCTTTTCTTTCTGATAAATCAGGTACCGTTGTTGGCTGGCGTAAGTGTCAATTTCCGATTTCAGCCCCTCTTCCGCGCGTTTCAGGTGTAGCGTGTTGACCTGTAATTTCTGCGCCAGAATGAAAATCGCCCCGATTACTCCGCCGATCACCACCATCATCAAAAGCACGCGTGCGCCTTTATTGCTCTTTTCGGATTTCCGGCGCTTTCCGCGCGACGACTGACGCGCCCCACCTCCGGCTGACGCTGTTCTGGTTTTGCTGCGGGAGCCGGAGCGGATCTTGGCCGTGCCTGATTGAGTGTTGATTTGATGAGTTCGAGTTGTCATATCCCATGCTCCTGAATGCGACCCAAAACTTGACCTGAAACCTTAAAAGCCGAAGGTCGGGGCAGCCAGTCCTGATCTTCTACTTGGGATTTCTTTTCATGCCTCGCCATTGCGGATATTTGACCGTAAGCTGCTGGCTTTTTTACAGCTTTTGGCAGGCGCGTAATTTGGCGCTTCTGGCACGGGGATTCGCGGCGATTTCAGCCTCGCTTGGTTGAATCGCTTTGCGCGTCAGAACTTCTACACGCTTTGCCGCTCCGCATTGGCACACAGGCTGGCTTTGAGGGCACACACAATGACCAGACTGAAACTTGAGGGCTTGTTTGATTATTCGATCTTCAAGTGAATGAAAGGTAATAACCGCCAACCGACCACCAACGGCCAACAACTCAACTGCGTCGGCAACGAATTTGTCCAGATCGTCCAGTTCGCGATTGACCGCAATCCTGAGCGCCTGAAAAGTCTTTGTCGCCGGATGAATTCGCCAATGTCCCTGTTGATTGACTGCTCTGACAACCAGGTTGGCAAGTTGCGCCGTAGTCTTGATCGCGGCCTTTGCCCGTTCGGCGACGATCAATCGGGCTATTCTTCGCGAAGCCCGCTCTTCTCCGAATTCATAGATCACATCCGCCAGTTCGCGTTCGCTTAAACCGTTGACCAGATCAGCCGCTGTAGGCGATTGCGACCTGTCCATTCGCATATCCAACGGCGAATCCGTCCTGAAACTGAAACCTCGCCCCGGTTCATCGAACTGAAAAGAACTGACTCCCAAATCGGCCAGCACGCCAGCCGCCGACTTGATACCTTTTTCGCTGATAACTGTTTTGATCTGGCGATAATCGCAATTGACCGCTTCAAACCGTTCGCCGAATCCGCTGAGTCGTTCCGTGGCCAAAACAATGGCTTCGGCATCCCTGTCAAACCCAATCACGCGAGTTGTGGGCGAAGCCTGCAAAATCAACTCTGTGTGTCCACCCAAACCCAAAGTTGCGTCAATAAACAAGCCGCCTTTTTCGGCGTCGAGAGCCGCCAGAGCTTCGACAGGCATTACCGAATGATGAACTGGCATAACGGCTCACTTTTGACGTTTCTCTGCTGGGGGCACGGGGGAGGAGATGCGGATGGGGTCAAAAATCAACGCATCCCCCGAACCGAAACTTTCAAATGTCTTTTGGCAAATGTCTATTGAGAATCAAATACCGTATTTGGCCACAATCTTTGCATCTTCATCGGTGTACGGCTCTGTATCCAACCGCGACGTGAAATCTTCAGCTTCCCAAACTTCCAGGAATTTTGACTTGCCCATGACCATCACTTCGCCCACCAGATTCGCAGCAGTTCGCAGCAGTGGGTGAATCAGAATCCGGCCTTGAGAGTCAATCTGTTGTCGCTGACCGTAATAACTGACTCGATCAATGTACTTCCGAATCGCTGGCTCTTCCGAAGGCGCTTGATTTAACTTCTCCTGCTTTTCTTCCCAAACTGTCATCGGGTAAATCCAAACGCTTTGGCCTTTCAAGCTTGTCACGTAAAAGTCTGTACTCTTGTATGTCTCTCCCAGGTAGTGCTTAAAGTCAGCCGGGATTTTCAATCGGCCTTTTTCATCCATCTTGGCTGTGTAATTTCCGATCAACATAAAGCCACAACTTTCCCGGCGACGATTTGCTTAATCGTCTTCTTACGCTTACAAATCTTTTTTGAATACTTATTCTGACCATCATAGGCCAATTCACACCATAAAACTCTACTTTGAGCCACTCGAATGGCGGCCATAGTAGAGAACTAACCTATTACTGTCAAGGCTTTTGTTCTTTCAGGCTTTACTTGAACTCAGTACCGCTAAGCAGTGCTAAATACTAAAAATACTCGGCTGGCTTAGGCAAACTTTCATGCAATTCTGGCTAACTGGCGAGAAAAAATGTTTAAGCTCTTAAGCATTTTCGTCTGGTTAGTGCCTTTTTCGGTCGTGTGCTATAGTTCGCCCCGTTTTTCCGAGCACCAAAATCCACAAAACTACAAAACTCTGGCAAAGATGAACTTATCTCCTCAACTAATAAGCTTTGGGCTGTTGGCAGCGGTTGGAAATATGTTCGGAGGATTTCTGCTGACCAAGTTCCGTGACCCGGAACGCACTCGCCTTAAACAACTTATCGCGCTCGGTGCCGGATTCATTCTTGCGGCAGTGTTTTTGGAAGCCGTGCCTGAAATTGCAGTGCAATGGGGCGAAAAAATGCCTGTGGCGATGGCTTGGCTGGTTGCAGGTTATCTGCTGGTTCAATTGATGGAGCACACCATCGCGCCTCATTTTCATTTTGGCGAAGAGACTCATACAGAAGAGATGCAGCGCCGAGGCGCGGCAACAGCGGCAGTTCTGGCTCTTTCGATTCACGCTTTTTTTGACGGCGTGGCGATCGCTTCGGGGTTGCTGACCAATTTTCGCCTGGGAGTTATGCTTTTCATCGCGGTGCTGCTGCACAAAATTCCAGAGGGCGTAACCGTCGCTTCAATCATTCTTTCCTCTGGCAAGACAATGCGCTCAGCCCAACGAGCATCGGCGATGGTTGCGCTGGCGACTTTTGCGGGTGTTCTTTCAGTCGCAGTGGCGAGTCCGGCGGTTAAATATGCTCTGCCGCTTTCTGCCGGAGTGACGCTTTTTATTGCAGCATCTGACCTGATCCCCGAAATCAATCACAGCGGCAGACATGACGATGCACATGGACATGGAGGCTGGCGCGCTTCAGTGCTAGTCTTTGGCGGAGTCGCACTGTTTTACGCCACTCATCTGCTGTTGCACGCCGTGCTTGGATAAATTGAAAGAAGGGGATTCATTATGACTTCATCAACTGATACAGCAATCAATCAGATCGAAGAGCTGGAACAGGAATGGGAAGAGAAAACTCTGGCTGCTTCGTTGCGAAAAATGCCTGAAAGCCAGACAGAGTTCACTACAGTTTCGCTAAAACCTATCAAACGTTTGTACACACCCAATGATCTTGCCGACATTGATTTCAAACGCGACATTGGCTTTCCCGGCAATCCGCCTTACACGCGAGGCATTCATCCGACAGGTTATCGAGCCAGAAACTGGACAATGCGCCAGTTCGCAGGTTTCGGCTCCGCTTTCGACACCAACGAACGTTTCAAATACTTGCTGGAACATGGCCAGACAGGGCTTTCGACGGCTTTCGATTTGCCGACACTGATGGGCTTCGATTCCGATCATCCGGTTTCAGAAGGCGAAGTCGGCAAATGCGGCGTAGCCATCGCTTCGCGCGAAGACATGGAAGTTTTGTTTGACGGCATTCCGCTCGACCAAGTGACGACTTCGATGACGATCAACGCGCCGGCTTCGATGATCTTTGCGTTCTTTCTGGCAAATGCTGAAAAACAGGGCGTGCCATTCAGCCAAATCGGCGGCACGTTGCAAAACGACATCCTGAAAGAATACATCGCGCAGAAGGAATGGATTTATCCGCCACGACCGGCGATGCGGCTGATTACAGACACCTTCAAGTTTTGCGCCGAGCAAATGCCCAAGTGGAATTCAATCTCTATCAGCGGTTACCACATCCGCGAAGCCGGAGCGACCGCCGCCCAAGAGTTAGCTTTCACTTTGCGCGACGGGATTGAGTACCTGGATTACGGCATCCGAGCCGGTTTGGACGTGGACGACTTCGCGCCTCGCCTGTCGTTTTTCTTCAATGCTCACAACGACTTTTTTGAAGAAATTGCCAAATACCGGGCGGCTCGCCGTATCTGGCATCGAGTCATGACCGAACGCTTCAACGCCAAGAATCCGCGTTCGTGGCAGATGCGTTTCCACACGCAAACGGCCGGGGTCAGCCTGACCGTCCAGCAGCCGATCAACAACATCATTCGCGTAGCCATTCAGGCTCTGGCCGGAGTAATTGGCGGAACGCAAAGTTTGCATTGCGACGGTTACGACGAAGCTCTGGCTTTGCCGACCGAACGCGCGGCATTGATTGCCTTGAGAACTCAACAGATCATCGCGCATGAAACCGGCGTGACGAACACCGTTGATCCGCTCGGAGGTTCGTACTTCATCGAAAAACTGACCAGCGAACTGGAAGAAGAAGCTTACGAATACTTCCGCAAGATTGACGCGATGGGCGGAATGGTCGAAGCGATTGAACTCGGTTACCCGCAAAAAGAGATTCAGGAATCGGCTTACCAGTATCAACGCGCCGTCGAACGCGGCGAAAAAGTCATCGTAGGCGTCAACGCTTATCAAATGGACGGCAACGAACTCGGCGAGCCGAACATTCTGTACATTGACGAATCCGTAGCCGAATTGCAGCACGAACGCCTCACCCAACTTCGAGCCAAACGCGACTCTTCCAAAGCCCAACGCGCGCTCGACGCTTTGCGTAAAGGAGCCGAAGACGAATCCGTCAACACAATGCCTTTGCTGATTGATTGCGCCCGCGCCGATTGCACCCTTGGAGAAATGTGCGATGCTCTGCGGCCTGTGTTCGGCGAATATCAGGAACCGGACTTTTAACTGCTTGGTGTTTTCTTGGGATGAAGTAAAATCCGCACGGAGGTGATTTATGCTGAATGAACAAACAGAGTTTACCGGAACAGTTCATCAAGGCGTC
>JAGNMH010000435.1 GCA_017991275.1 Acidobacteriota bacterium | reverse complement strand
TCCGAACTGACTGTCATCATCGGCCCGTCGGGTTGCGGCAAATCTACGTTGCTGCGCTGCCTGAACGGGTTGGAGCTTTTTGACAGCGGCAGCGTTCGCATCGGCGAGCACGAATTGAAAATGAATGGAGCTTCGCAGCATCACTTCAACACGCAGCTTCGGCATTTGCGGGAAGATGTCGGGATGGTGTTTCAGAGCTTCAATCTGTTTCCGCATTTGACCGTGCTGGAAAACGCCGTGCTGGCTCCGACCGTCGTCAAAAAGATTTCCCGGCAGGAAGCGGAAGAACAAGCGCGAACCTTGCTGACCAAAGTCGGATTGAAAGATCGAATGGATTATTACCCTTCGCAGCTTTCTGGCGGTCAGCAGCAGCGAGCGGCGATTGCGCGTGCGTTGGCGATGTCGCCGAAGGTCATGCTGTATGACGAGCCGACTTCGGCGCTTGACCCTTCGCTGGTTGGCGAAGTCCTGAGCATCATGCGTCAGCTTGATGACGAAGGAATGACTCAGGTGGTGGTGACTCACGAAATGAAATTCGCACGCGACGTCGCCGATAAAGTTCTGGTCTTAAGCGAAGGCGAGTTGATCGAAACCGATTCGCCGGACGTGATCTTCACCGCTCCACGCGACGAACGGACGCGAGAGTTTCTGCGGAGATACCTGTGACGGAAAAAGACAGCCTTCAGCGACAGCGTTCAGAGTACCGCCTTCAGGCGGCAGCGGCGGCTTTAGCCGCACTGACTGGGCGGCTAAAGCCGCCGCTGCCAGCTAAAGCTGGTACTCTGAACGCCTTCCTGCTATTGCTCGCTTTTCTTTGTGTGGTTCTTCCAGTCAAAGCTCAGGACCTGCGTTGGGGAGGCGATGCGGAAGGCGGCGCGCCTTATCTTTTGCCAGATCCGAAAAACCCTCGCCAGATTATTGGCTTTGAAATTGATTTGATGGATGCGCTGGGAAAGCAGCTCAAACGCAAATCCGTCTTCGTTCAAAACCAGTGGGATGGATTGATTCCGGGTTTGCAGCGCAGCAGTTACGATCTGGCGGTCAACGGCATTGAAATCACCGACGACCGAAAGCAGCAGGTCAATTTTTCGATTCCTTACTACGTCTGCGGCGAACAGCTCAGCGTTCGCGCCGGGGAAAATTCGATCAATTCGATTGCCGATCTGAAAAGCAAAACCGTAGGCACGTTGAAATTTTCGCTGGCGCATCGGCTGCTGGAAGATGCCAAAAAGGAGTTCAGCGGCGCGCTGGAAATTCGCAGCTACGAAAATCAAAACAATCCTTACGACGATTTGACCAACGGGCGTTTGCAAGCTGTGCTGATGGATTGGCCGATTGCCGTTTATTACTCCAAGCCGAATCCGAAGCTGAAGTTGGTCGGTTCCACCATAGGCGAAATGCAATACGGCATCGCCGTTCGCAAAGACGACGCTGAAATGCTCAGGTCCGTGAATGAAGCCTTGCTGGCGCTGATTAAATCCGGCGAGCTGAAAGCAATTTACGAAAAGTGGGGAATTTGGAACGACGAAACCGAAAAGCTGTTTGCCAAACTCAGCCAGACGGAACAGAAGAGCGACGCTCTGGCCGAATTCACTCAGACGGTTTCGGCCAAGTTGACCTGGCGCGAACGGCTGAAACGATATTGGGGTTATCTGCCCGCGCTGTTGTTCGTAGGCGCGCCTAGGACTTTGCTGATTTCGGTGTTGGGAATGGCTTTGGCGATTGCGTTCGGCTTGATGCTGGCGCTGGTGAATCTGTACGCGCCGCAACCGTTTGCGTGGCTGGCGCGCGCTTACGTTGAATTGTTCCGAGGGACTCCGCTGCTGATCCAGCTTTATCTGATTTTTTATGGTTTGCCGACTATTGGGATTCGGTTGTCGCCGATTGTCGCGGGAGTTGTTGGACTTGGGTTGAACTACGCCGCTTACGAAGCTGAAAACTATCGCGCAGGCATTCAGGCGATTCCGCGCGGACAAATGGAAGCAGCCTTGAGTTTGGGAATGGCTCGTTGGCAATCGCTTCGTCACGTCATCGTCCCCCAAGCCATGCGCCTGGTGATTCCTCCTGTGACGAATGATTTCATTGCGTTGTTCAAGGATTCTTCCATCGTGTCGGTCATCACGATGGTCGAGCTAACCAAAATCTACGGCCAGTTGGCGGCGACCTATTACGATTACATCGGAGCCGGAATTCTGACGGCAGCGATTTACTTCTTGATGGGATTGCCGTTTGTGCGTCTGGCGCGTTGGGCTGAAAACCGATTGGCAACGGACAAACGAGTGGTGACGACTACGAAAAAACGCTGGCTCGGTGTTGGAGCCAAGCCGGTATAGTTCAGAGTTCAAGCTTCAGCTTGTTTACTACCAGACAAGCTGAAGCTTGAACTCTGAACTTCAAACCGTGATGACTTCGACCTTTGGCGCGACGGCCGATTTTGGAATCAGCGCAGGCCAGTAAGCGACTACTTCCTCGACTTTCGGACGGCCTCCGCCGAAGCCTGTCACGGTTGGCGGGCCGCTCAAAGCCAGCGGAGCAATCTCTTTGGTGAAGCGGTCAACCGCTGCTCTGTCTTTTGCTCTGACTCCGACGCGCAGCATGACTTCGGCAATGTCGGGCGAAGGTTCGCCGCCTAATCCTTCGTGCGTGGCGTTGACGCCGATGTATTGCGACAGTATTTCGTCGAACTTCAGCCCCAGCGAATCCAGCCTTTTTCTCAGGGTGGCGTCAATCGCTTTGGCCTTGGCGTAAGCGTCCGGCCAGGCATAAATCAATCCGCCGACCGCTTTGAACCCATCGGCGAAACTGATCGAGACTTTGTAACTGTCGGTTGCCGGTTTGCCCTTGATGCCGGAAACACGGACTCGATTTTCGCCGTCGGCTTGCAAATTGACAGTCGTGAAATCGGCGATGCAATCCGGCGTGATGTAATTTTGGGGATCGCCCATTTCGTACATCAGTTGTTCTGTGACTGTGGCTACACTGACTCGCCCGCCGGTGTTCGGGTGTTTTGTAATAACAAAGCTGCCATCTTCGCTGGCTTCAAGAACCGGGTAGCCAATATCCCAAAAATCAGGAATCGTCTGCCAATCCATCTGGCAATTTCCGCCTGTCACTTGCGCTCCACATTCGATGATGTGGCCGGCGATGGTTCCGGCTGACATGTGATTCCAGTCGTCCAGCTTCCAACCGAATTCGTGAATCATCGGCCCAAGTGTCAGCCCCGTGTCGGTGCATCGGCCAGTGACTACGATTTGTGCGCCGCCAGCCAGAGCTTCGGCAATCGGAGCGGCTCCAAAATAAACATTGGCGCTGCCTGCTCGATCCCGAATTGTCGAAAGCGGTTCTCCGGTTTCCATGTTTTCAAGCAGGATGCCTTGCGCGATGAATTCATCAAGCCGATCCATTATGTCGTCACCGGCGACCACGCCGATTTTGACTTTGCCAGACAGTCCGAGCTTTTTGACTACTTCGGCCAAACCAGCGACGCAGGCTTGGGGATTGACGCCGCCAGCGTTGGCTACAATTTTGATGTTTTGATCCAGACATTTCGGCAGCACGCGGGCCACGACTTGCAGAAAGTCTCGCGCGTACCCGGCGTTCGGATCGCGCGCGCGCATTTTCTGCATAATGGACATTGTGATTTCGGCCAGATAATCCAGCGTCAGGTAATCAATAGGGCCGCGTTCGACCAGATGAATCGGAGCTTCAAGCCAATCGCCCCAGTAACCTTGTCCGTTGGCAATGCGAATTGTCTTCATAATTTCACCTTCAAATGGGTTTGTTTTCTGTCGGCGCCGAAGGATTTAACACAGGACTGACCTGGGCGGAAGTGAGGCTGCGAGAAAAGGTGGCTGGAAAAACAATTGACGCCCTTGCCGCCTGGGATGCTTGGCGGCAAGAGCGTCGTTTCAAATCGAATGGTGCCTCAACGCTGCGGATTCTACTCAGGCAGCCGATTCGGTTCATGATGTTTTGGTGATGTTTTGGTGACGGACGTATTTTTTGTCATTTGGCAGGGCTGCTCAGCCGTCTAAATGATTGACGATGCATGGAAGCTGCGGCTGAATAGGCGCAGTTCAAACCATTTTGGAAAGACTCAACAGGCAATTTATGACCGAAAACACTGAAAGACGATGTCAGGAGTGCGGCGCTGTGCTTTTGCCTAAAAGGCGGTTTTGCGTGGCTTGTTCGGCTCATGTTTCGGCGGTTGGTCAGGAGCAACCAGACGGGCTGACAGGTATTCTGCGCGAAATGCCTTCGACTCATCAGACTGACAAAACAATCGTCTTCGTTCCCGAATACCGCGAGGCAAGGTTGAAACGCGAACGCCGTGACAAACGACTGGTCGTTACGGCGCTGGTTGGTTGTTTGGTTTTGTTGGTCGTCAGCCTGGCCGTCTGGCGTCTGAGTCCGCGTAAAAAAGCGGAAGTTCCGAAACAGCAGCGCGAAACCATGGCCAGACGCGATCTGGATTTATACGCCAAAGCCTTTGAAGATTTTCGCTCTGACGTTGGGCGTTATCCGACTGTGCAGGAAGGACTTGGCGCATTACTTAAACGCCCGGTTGATACCAACAACTGGCATGGGCCATACATTGAAGCCGACTATTCGGTTGACCCCTGGGGACATGATTACGTTTACCAGTCTGTTGCCGAAGCAAAAGGGTACGTCATGTTTACCTTTGGCCCTGAAGGTGAGTCAGCCGGACGATATTACATGCACATCAGTTCCGGGGTGCCTGAGCCAGACGCAAAGCCAAAAAACTAAACGCTGCTGGCAGCCAGATGTTTTTCGTGACTTCCGGTTTCCAGAATTGATTTGATCTCGGCCACGACGGCTTCGACTTCTTCGTCTGTGTTGAAAAAGTGCGGGCCGATGCGAATGCCTGCTCCGGGGCGATAATCCACCAGAACATTGCGGGCTGTAAGTTCACGAACGATTTCTCCGGCATTCGGAACGTCGAAAATCACAGAGCCTCCGCGCTGTTCGGTTTTTGTCGGAGAATTGACTCGCCAGCCGTGTTCACCCGCCAATTCAATCAGTCTGGAAGTCTGCCGAATGGATTTGGCTCGAATGCTTTCGACGCCGACTTCGTTAATCAGGTCGTAACCGCTTTCGGCTGCGTACATTGTCGGAATGGCTGGCGAACCGTGCAGAAAGCGGTGCGCGTCTTCGGCGTAAACCATCTCCGATTCAAACGCGAATGGAGATTGGTGAGCCGACCAACCGGTGATTTTCGGCTGAAGTTTTTGGCGAAGGTCAGGCCGCACGTAAAGGTAACCGGCTCCTGGGCCGCCGCAGAGCCATTTAACCGAACCGCCAGTGGCAAAATCCACGCCGAGTTCCTTCAGGTTGAAAGGCACGATCCCAGCCGATTGATAAACGTCCAGCACAACCATTGCGCCAACCGAATGAGCTTTTTCAATAATGGCTTTGGCGTCCTGAATGTAACCGCTTCTGAAC
>JAGNMH010000434.1 GCA_017991275.1 Acidobacteriota bacterium | reverse complement strand
CCTGTGGGCGTCCAGGGTTTTCAGCGCCCAGCCGTGACAGCCAGTCAGGTTGTCGTAATTCGGATTGCGAGCGACGTAGTTGATCGCTACTTCGCGGCGGACAATCAGTTCTTCCAGGTAAGCGTCTTTTGCGACTTGCGGAGCATCGGCTTCGCGCACAGCCAGGGCGATGGTCAACGGGCTGATGTGGCCGAAATGCAGGTAAGCCGACATCGAACTGGTTCCGGGCAAGTGCGGCTGGTTGCGAGCCGTGTCGTAAGTTTTCAAGCCCGTGGCCACGAATTTCTTCAGCAAATCCAGACCGGCGCTGGTCCCGCCTTTGAAGTGTTTGACCGGCTGGACGCTTCCGTCAAAAGGCAACTCAGCCAGCAAACGGGCTTCGTCAATCGGCTGGCTTGAAGGCAAATCGGCAACACTCCATTTGAATCTGGCCGAAGGATTTTCAAGCGGCTCGAAAAACGCTGGCAGCAATTTATGAATTTTCGGGCGAATGGTACGCGCTGCGTATTCTTCTTTTTCAAAGAACTTTGTCGGCACAATGACGTCGGCATCAACCGTCCAAAAGGGAACTGTTAATTTTCGCGTTGCGCCTTGTCGCCAGCTTTCAGGTTCGCGCATGGGATTTTCGTCGGCGATGACCAACGCCGGTTTAACCTCTTCGCAAAACTTGATCAGGTCGTGATTCGGAAAGGGGCGAAAGATGAATGCCGCTCCGCGTTCTTCGACGCGGCGTTTGGTTTCGGCCAGACCCTCGACCAGAAAAGTGTAATGGCGCAGATTCGCGTTTGGGTATTTTGGGTGCAGGCCGAAGAAAACCGCCAGAGGTTTACGCAATTCGTTGGCGGTTTTGATGGCAATGTCCAGCGCAACATTGTCACAGCCGCGTTGAGCGCGCTGCATCCAGTAAACCACGCAGCGGCCTTCGGGATTTGGCAAGCCAGCTCGCCTGACGGTCACAAACGGATCGTCTTGCAACTGTTCAATCGCGTTCATCTTGTCTGTTCCTTTCCGTCACCCAGCAACTCTGCCGTAGCTTTTGCGCGGTAATCAAAGATCGTTTTCAGCGACCGTTTGATGAATAACGGATGAGTCATTCGCCCGAAAATGCCGAAGGGTATCTGGTAAAGGACTCTGTCTTTCATCAAAGTTTGATTTGGCGCGATCTCTTCAAAAGTATGCGTGTGATGCCAAAGCGCGTATGGGCCTTTCAGTTGCCGGTCTACAAAAAGCTCTTCCGGCTGCCAGGTTTCGATCACAGTGCGCCAGCGAAATGGAATTCCGTAAAGCTTCAATTCGTAATCAATCAAAGCGTTGGCGGCCATTTGGATCGGTCTGGGCGTTGTAACGCGAAATTTCAAAAACGGCGGCGTGATTTGTTCCAGGTTGAATGCGTCGCAAAAGAACGCGAAGGTTTCTGTTCGTGAACGCGGAATGATCTGTTCGCGTTCCAGAGTGTAAGTTTTCATAGCTTGCTTATTTCAGGATTGAATCCAGCGCCGGTTGCAGTGTCGGGTATCGGAACTGATAGCCGCTTTCCAACGCAACTGTCGGGATTACTCGCTGGCTGTCGAGCGCGGCGTTGGCCATCTCGCCCATGGCAATTCGCAGCGCGAATTCAGGGACAGGGAAGATCGTCGGGCGGTTGAGCGCGTTACCCAAAGCTTCAGTGAATTCCGCGTTGGTCGCTGAATTCGGAGCGACTCCGTTGATTGGGCCGCTGACCTGATCGTTGAATAGCGCGTGACGGATCAAACCAACCATATCGTCCAAGTGAATCCACGGAAACCACTGGTTGCCGCTCCCCAGCCTGCCGCCAACTCCGAGTTTGAATGGCAATAGTATTTTTTCCAGCATGCCCCCGTCACCTAAAACCACCCCGATGCGAGTAAACACGACGCGAGTCCCTAACGAACTGGCGGCTTGGGCCTCGTGTTCCCAAGCCGTACAAATGTCTGGGAAAAAACCGGTTCCGGGCGCTGAATGTTCGTCAACTTTTTCGTCGCCTCGATTGCCGTAAAATCCGACCGCAGAGCCGCTGACGAAAACTTTAGGAGCCTTCGCGGCCTTTTTCATTCCAGCGACCAGGTTTCTGGTTCCGATGACACGCGAATCTCGAATGCGGCGTTTTTGTTCTTCAGTCCATCGTTTGCCAGCGACGGGTTCTCCGGCCAGGTGAATGATGGCTTCGACGCCGTCCCAGGATTCGGCTGGCGGAGTCTCCGCTTCGGTATCCCAGCGAAAAGCCTTTGAGTTTGGCAAAGCCACCGATTCGGGGCGGCGTGACAAGACGTTGAATTCGTGACCTTCCTTGGCCAAAACTTTGCACAAGGCCTGACCGATAAAACCGGTCGCGCCTGTGACCAGGATCTTCATGGTTGTTCCTTCAAAAATAGTTCGTCGTCACGCCTTCAGGCGGAACGGTGGCGTCTCGCTTGTTAAGCGGGTCAATACCTTCCACCTAAAAACGTGTACTACATGCTTTGGGGTCAATACCTTCCGCCTGAAGGCGGTACTGCATACTTTTCATCTATTGGGTAAGGCAATGTTTTAACGTCCGGGAGCCGTTTGGTCAAAGACTCAAAGATTTCATTTTGAAATGCTTCTATCAGACCTGCCTTCTCAGCTAGAATCGCCAACGTCCGAATCTGAACGGTTGTGATCTCAAACAGCTTTCGCATCAAGTTCAAAATTCATACTCAGGCAAACCTGCTATGAATCCCTGTGAAACCCAGAGCGCCTGTTGATGCGCTTAACCACCATCAAACTGCAAATGAAAAGAACAACTCTCTATCTTGTCACATTCGTCGCCATCGTCTGCGTTTTCTCACTGATCTTTACAGCCTCGTTCACTGCCGGGGCGCAGCGTCAATCCCAACAGCCAAAGCGGATTCCGCAGCAACAAGAAGATTTCGATATTCGCGCCGGTTTGTCTCAAACATTGCCCGCCCCACCGGCTGAGATAAAAGCCGCTGAAGCTCAGGGGCGTGAACTTGCCGCCGCTCGGAATTCGAGGCTTCGCCGTGAACGCCCCAGCGCGCAAATTCAATTTAGCAGTCTGACCAACGCACCCAGCCGCGTTTACAGCTTTACTCAGGATTTGACCCAGCCGACCTCCGATGTCGAAGCCGGAGCCAGGTACTTTTTGAAATCCAACAACGATCTTTACCGTCTGGCCGATAACGAAGTTGACGGTTTGCGCGTGGCGCGTCGTTACCAGACGGATCACAACGGCGTGACGCATCTTCTTATGCAGCAAGAGGTCAACGGCGTTGAGGTTTTTCAGGGCGAATACTCTTTTCATTTCGACCGCAACGGTGCGCTGATTACTGCCGGGGGCGAATTGATGCCCGCGGCTGCGCGAGCGGCGAATCTGGCTCGGCCACGTTTGACGGTGAATTCAGCTTTTGACAAAGCAATAGGTTACGCAGACGTTGAAGCAGCGAATACTGCTACGATCAAAACCGCCGCCGCCGGTCGAGCCTTGAAGCAGAAACTTTCGCTGTCGGCAAAATTCGAGCGCGACATTGAAGCTCGACTGGTTTATTTCCCAACTGTCAGCGATCAACTGCGACTGGCCTGGGAATTCGAAATGTGGCTGGCTGAAACGCCGGATGTTTATCAGATGGTGGTGGACGCCGACACGGGCGCGCTGCTTTTCCGCAAGAATTTGACTTCGTATTGTTTGGAAGAGGAAGTACTTCGTCCCGCCTTTAGACGGAATGGTTCACTTCAAACGCTTCCGCCTAAAGGCGGGATTGCTTACCTTCCGCCTAAAGGCTGGACTACGAACTTTCTCCAACCGACACCGCACGGACTGGTTTTCACCAAAGAAAGTCCGCGTCCGAACTTGCCGGTTCTTACGGCTAACCCGGCGACAGTTCAGCGGGAGGATTTGCCGTTTCGCGCGACTGCGTTTAACGGCAGGACGATTTATCCGGCAAACGATCAGCACAACGATTGGTGGAACGGCCAAACGCCAACAACATTCACGACGAATAACACAGACTCTTACCTGGACAGAGACAGCAACAACCAGCCTGACGATTCGCCACGGTTGACTGTGCCGGACAGCTTTTTTTCTTTCCCGCTTGATCTGGCGATGGAACCGACGACAGCCGATAACCAAAAAGCGGCGTTGGTAAACATGTTTTATTGGGTCAACCGTTACCACGACATTCTTTACCTGTTCGGTTTCAACGAAGCATCGGGGAATTTTCAAACCAGCAATTTCGGCGGCCAGGGATTCGGCAATGACCCGGTTCGCGCCGAAGCTCAGGATGGCAGCGGAACCAATAACGCGAATTTTTCCACGCCGTCTGATGGCAGCCCAGGTCGAATGCAAATGTATTTGTGGACGGGCACGCCTCAGCGCGATGGAGATTTCGATCAAGGCATCATCATTCACGAGCTGTCGCACGGTTTGAGTTCGCGCCTGGTTCGCCAACTGTCAGGGTTTCAGCAAATGGGCGAAGGCTGGTCTGATTATTTCGGCATAGTTTTGCTGGCTTCGGAAACCGACAATCTGGATGGCAATTATGCCGTTGGCCAATTTGCCACCGGCAGTTACACGCGCGGCATTCGGCGGTTTCCTTACAGCACCAGCACTTCGGTTTATCCGCTGATGTATGCCGACGTGACAAACAGCGTGGCTCCGCACGGAGTCGGAGAAATCTGGTGCAACACCTTGCTGGAAGTTCGCGCTCAGTTGATACGCAAACTCGGTTTCGCAGAAGGCCAGCGACAGAGCCTTCAACTGGTGGTTGACGGCATGAAGCTGTCTGCGCCTGCGCCGTCGTTTGTGGATTCGCGCAACGCAATTATGGCCGCCGACAAGGTGAACAATGGCGGCGCAAACCAATGCGCGATGTGGACGGCGTTCGCCAAACGCGGCCTGGGTTATTCGGCTACGACGATAGGAGCCATTGATCGCAATCCGGTTCAGGCTTTTGACATGCCTCCGTTTTGCAGCGATTTGGGAATTGTTCAGGTTGACCAAAAATCTTACCTGTTGGGCGAAACAATCCGCCTCACACTGGGCGACCGAAACGCGACTGGAACGATTCGCGCCAAAGTTCGAAGCTCCGTGACTGGCGACGAAGAAATGTTGACGATGGCGCCAGACACCGTCAGCGTGGGCAGTTACAGTTCCAGTCTGAGAGTGGTGACAGGAGCAGCCATGCCGGGCGATGGCCAGTTGCAGGCTTCGCTGGCAGCCCGCGACAAAATCATCGTCACTTATGACGACGCCAACAATGGCAGCGGAGCGGCGGTTCAAATAACAGCCCAGGCCGAAGTTGCGGGCGAAAAAGTCGTCTTCGACGACACGGTTGAGTCGGGTAACGCTGGCTGGAGTGTCACGGGGACTCCGGCCAACACCTGGGCGATTATCGAAACCACGGCGGCTTCAGGGACTCGGTCGTGGACTGACAGCCCGAACGCCAATTACGCCGCCGGAACGAATGCTTCGCTGATTTCGCCGCTTTTC
>JAGNMH010000433.1 GCA_017991275.1 Acidobacteriota bacterium | reverse complement strand
CTCAGGCGAACTGACCAGACAGATGAATTGCAGAAATTCCTTTTCGCGCTCCGGGTAATATTTGTCGAAAGTGCCGAAGGGAATCAGCACGATCTGGTTTTCGCTGGGGCCGCCAAACAGAGCTTCGCGCTGTTCGATCAGCCCTATGACTTCATAGGTTTCTCCATCAATGTGAATCATCTTGCCCAGCGGGTCTTCAATGCCGAAAAGGCCGTCGGCAATGACCCGCCCAATGACTGTGACGTTACGCCTGTGTGTGGAATCACTGGCGCTGATCATCCGGCCACGATCCGTCAGGATTCCGGTGGCATCGGTGAAGGTTTGATCCACGCCGCGCAGGATGGGGCTTTGCGCCTCTTCGCCTTTGTACCAGACGCGTATCGGATCGAAGGCGGTCTTGGCGTAAAAGGGGCTGAGCGTTTTGATGGTCGGACTGTTCGCACTCACATCCGCAGCGTCATCCAGCGTCAAGGGCGGGCGCTTTTTGAGCAAGCCCATAAAATCAGGATTTCCGAAATCCGAAAACCCCGCGCGCGCGACGACGAAGCTGGCGGGATTCAGGCGCGTCAGCGCGCTCTTGATGGTGTTATCCAAGCCTTGAATCAACGCCACAACGACGATCACCGTCGCCACGCCCATAATCAACCCGGTCAGCGTCAGCGCGGATTGAAACCGATGCTGATTGATGGCGCCCAGCGCCAGCGAGAAAGCTTCGCCGATTTCTGCTCTGCGTTTGCCGCGCGCCAATTGTGCTAGCCGTTCTTTATTCATATCTCAGGGCGTCAATCGGCGAGAGTTGCGCTGCGCGGCGCGCTGGGTAAACGCCGGCAATCAATCCGACGAAGGAAGAAACGGCAAATCCAGTTAGCGCAACCAGCGGGCGCGAACTGGCTGGCAGCGGCGTGACCCACGCGATGATTTGCGCAATCAGCAGGCCGAACCCAGTGCCGATCGCTCCACCCAACAGACAAAGCACGACGGTTTCAGCCAGAAATTGCGCCAGCACATCGCGGTGGCGCGCGCCGATGGCTTTGCGCAATCCGATTTCGCGCGTCCTTTCTCGCACATTGACCAGCATGATGTTCGTCACGCCCAGACCGCCCACGGTCAAGGCAATTCCAGAGATGATGATCGTGATCAGGTAAAAGCCGCCGATTACGGCCTGATAAATTCCGGCTGCCGAATCCGCCGTGATGATGAAAAAAGTGTCTTCCTGATTGAAAAGCACGCGACGCTGTCTGCGCATAATGCCGCGCATCTCATCAACGGCTGAAGCGAGTTGAGCGCCGGGCCGCTGCTGGCAGTAAATCGTCAAGGGCTGATGCGCTCCAAAACGATGCAGCATCGAAGTCAGCGGCATGATTATGAAACGATCCTGCGAGCGGCCAAACAAAGAACCGCGCTGAGCGATGGTGCCTATCACCTGAAACGGCTTGCCCATAACGCTGATGTCCGCGCCCAGGGGATCGCTTTGCCCAAACAAGTCAGTCGCTATGTCGGCTCCTAGCAAGCAGACAGCCATGTGAGAATTAGCTTCAGCTTCGGTGTAAAAACGCCCTGTCGCTACCTCTATTCGTTCGATGTCCAGCATGCCAGCCGTCAGCCCGCGAATCTGCACGCTGCCGGTGACAGTGCCGCGCCATTTGATGGCGCCCATTAAATCCGATTCCGATCCGACTTCGGCGCATTCGCGGCTGTCGCGGCTGACTGCCAGATAATCGTCATATTCAATTCGTTTCCACTTAGAGGCTTTGATGAAATCGTTGACGTTCAGCAACGAGGCGGGAAGTTGCGACACCTGGAAAACATCCGGCTGAAGCGTCACCAGGCGAGCAGAGATGTAAGAGTTCGCTCCTTCGATCAAGGCGACCATCGCCACCAACGCAGCAATACCGACGACGATTCCGAGTATCGCCAGCGCGGAGCGTAGCTTTTGCGCCAGTAGCGCGTTGACGGCATTGGCCAGAATTTCCTTGCGATCCATAAGCGTTCGGCGGCAATGGCAATAACTGGTGATGCTACTGAACACCCGGCTTCAACTTAACTTCACCGGCAGTTCATTAGCGCCAACTCTCCAGCAATTGATGTGTCGTGTTAAATCTGGATTGGTTTCCGCGACACATTCATCATGCCTGATGGCAATTGCACTGACCAGTCTTCGACGTTTGCAGACATGAGGTCTGGTCGCCACTGCCGCAGGATTTTCTCAAGGCACTTGGCTTAGAGCGACAATGACATTATTTTGATCGAAAATTTCGCCAAAGGATTCGCCGCGATGATTTCGGATAAACACAACGGATTTAAGATGAAGCACGAAAATTTCGAGCTGACTGATGCTGAAAAACGGCAACTAGACGAAGAAGGCTTTCTGGTTTTGGAAAGCTTCGCTTCGGCGGAAATGCTGTCTGCTTTGCGCCATCGCATTGCGGAGCTTTTTGTTGAACTAGGCGATCAGGCCGGTTCGGAATTCAAGCAAGAGCCGGACACAGACCGGTTGGCGAATCTGGTCAATTACGGAGAAGTTTTTGAACGCGCAATTGCCGAACCGAAATTGCTGGCCTGTGTGCGGCAGGTGCTTGGCGCGGAATTCAAGCTGAGCAGTTTGAATGCTCGTTCGGCACGACCGAATACGACGTGGGTTCAGCCGCTCCATTGCGACACCGGAGCTTTGCCGGATGAATTAGGCAACACGGTCTGCAACGTCATCTGGATGCTGGACGATTTCACCGAAGAAAACGGCGCGACTCGATTCGTGCCCGGAACTCACCTAGCGGGCAAGTTACCGCAGGACGTTTTATCCGATCCCGCGGCGGCGCATCCCGATGAAAAACTTGTGCTGGGCAAAGCCGGAACCGTCGTCGTCATGAACACTCACATCTGGCACGGTGGCACGGCGAACAGAACTGACAAACCACGACTGGCTTTGCACAGTTTTTACTGCCGCCGAGATCAGCCGCAACAGCAATATCAAAAACGATTGTTGAATGAAGAAACGCAGCAACGATTGAGCGAAGATTTACGTTGGCTGCTTGCGCTGGACGATCCGCTGAATGATAAACTCAGTTCGCAATTCAGCGGTCGCAGCGGATTCATGAAATAGGTCGAGTCAGTACCGCGCGCGGTAGCAAGCGGGTTTGCTTGCGAGGCGCGCTCCTTACCAGTCGCGGTACTGACTCAGCGCAATCAACCAAAACCTCTTGGAAATTATGCCAACATCAACCGACACCGCGCCGATTCGCCCCGGCGAAGATTTGAACTGGGCGGCGCTCGAAGCTTATCTGCACGAATATCTACCGCCGCAACTGGACGGCGAGCCGCTCGACTTGACCGCCAAGTTTGAAATCGAACAATTTCCCGGCGGACATTCAAACCTGACGTATTGCATAAAATTCGGCGGTCTGGAATTTGTCATGCGCCGTCCACCGTTTGGCCCTGTGGCTCCGACTGCGCACGACATGCCGCGGGAATACAGATTGCTGTCGGCGATTCACCCGCATTTCAAATTGGCTCCGAAACCTTATTTGCTTTGCGAAGATACTGCCGTCATCGGCGCTCCGTTTTATCTGATGGAGCGTCGCAAAGGCATAGTCGTTCGCCAAACTGTTCCGCCGGAAATTGGCGATGATTTGGCGTTGCGCTACAAAGTCAGTGAAAGTCTGGTGGACACACTGGCCGATTTGCACGCTGTTGATATTCAAGCGACGGAGTTGGCCAAAATCGGCAAACCGGCTGGCTTCGTCAAACGACAAGTCGAAGGTTGGGCCGGGCGCTGGGAGCGTTCCAAAACCACTGAGTTGCCGGAAATGACTGAGACTGCGCGCTGGTTGATTGAGCGTCTGCCTACCGATCCTGAAGTTCCGACATTGGTTCATAACGATTACAAGCTGGACAATTTGATGCTGGACTCCGCTGATCCAACTCGGTTGGTGGCGATTCTGGATTGGGAAATGTGTACGGTTGGCGATCCGCTGATTGATGTTGGCTTGCTGCTTTGTTACTGGCCGCAGGCTGGCGACCCGGATTTGCTGACCGACAGTTTGCGAAGCGTGACGACCTTGCCCGGTTGGATGACGAGAGCCGAAATCGTTGATCGTTACGCCTCGCTTTCAGGCCGGGATTTGTCGAACATCGGTTATTACCACATTTTTGCGCTGTTCAAACTGGCGGTTGTGATTCAGCAGATTTTTTACCGCTACCACGTTGGCCAGACCAAAGACGAACGCTTTGCCCACTTCGATAAACGAGTCGAAGTGTTGGCCAGAATGGCGCATTCGATGATTCAGTCACAATGTTGAATGGAGACGCAGTCTAAAAACTCAATGCCAACGCGATTGTTGCGCGCGATCATCGCCAAATCTTTTGTCGAAGTGATTCTGGTTTGCGTCGTGGCCTCGTTGGCGGCGTTTTCGACCTTCAGTCCTCAGCTTCGCGGAGCGATTGACGTTGCGGATCAAGTTCGCATTTCCGGCTGGGTCAACGATCCTAGATTCTCAAACGTAGCTTTGGAAGTTCAGCTTTTCATTGATGAAAAGTTTGTAGCCAGCCAGTTGGCTGATCGTCGGCGAGAGGATTTGGTTTCGGCTGGCGTGACGGCACTGCCCAATCACGGTTTTAGCTTCGAACTTGAACAGTTCAATCTGTCAATTGGTGAACACTCAGTCCGGGTCTTTGCTGTGCGCGACGCAGCCGGAGCGAGCAAAATTCTTTTGCCAATCACAGCCGCGCCGCGCAGATTTCAAATCAGCCGCTGAGCCTATTTTTTATCCGCTTCAATCGGCCAGCTTTCGTTGCGGCTCCATTCGTCGAATGATCCGTCGTAAAGCTTCGCGTTGTAACCCAGCATTTTGGCTACGAAATAACCCAGACTGGCTTGTTGGCCGATGTGGCAATAAGTGACGACCATTTTGCCTTTGTCGGCTCCGGCCTCTTCGTACAGCTTTCGCAGCGCCGTCAGGTCTTTCAGTTTCAAATCTGTGTCGCTGACCGCCAGCATGGGGAAAGGAAGGTTTTTCGCTCCGGGCAGATGACCTGCGCGCGGCATTCCAGCGTTGTCTTTGCCGGAGTAAAAATTTGGCAGCCGCGAATCAATGACGGCGACTTTGGACGTGTTCAGGTTTTCTTTCAGCCAGGCAGCTTCGGCCACCAGAGCCGGGTTGGCGTGCGGAGTGAATTTGCCCGGAGCGACGGTTTTGACTTCGGTCGTCAACGCCTTGCCCAGCTTTTTCCATTCCTCGGCGCCGCCGTCCAGCAAGGACGTTTTTCCGCCCAGTCCCAAATAATCCAACGTGAAATACACGCGCGCCGCCGGAGTGATCCATCCGCCTGCACCGAAGTAAATGACGATGCGTGAATTGTCCGACACTCCGAATTTTTCAAACGACGCTTTCAACTGTTCAACCGGCGGCAATTGCAAAATCAATCTGCCTTCGCCTGGTGGCGTCGAAAAATCGGTTCGCAGGATTAACTGCGCTCCGGGGATGTGTCCGGCGTCGTAT
>JAGNMH010000432.1 GCA_017991275.1 Acidobacteriota bacterium | reverse complement strand
CCTGCATTACGGCATCCGGGAATTTGCGTGATGGTTCCGTTCCTGGAAGACGGACGAATTGCGTTGATGCGCCAGTATCGTTACGCCGTCAACGAAGCTTTGTGGGAATTGCCAGCCGGAACTTTGACAGGTCGTGAGGAAAATTCGCGGATGGTTGCCGTCGAATCGCCGGAAGATTGCGCCGCTCGTGAATTGCTGGAAGAAACCGGCTACGAGGCCGCTCGGCTGGAAAAGGCTTGCGAATGTTACGCGATGCCCGGCAGCAGTGACGAAATCATGCACATCTTTTTCGCCTACGAACTGACCCAACGCAAACAGTCACTGGACATAGGCGAAGTGATTTATGAAATTCGTGGCTTCAGCGGCGAAGAACTGACGGCGATGATTTCCAGCGGAGAAATTCGTGACGCCAAGACTTTGGTTGGATTGTTTATGGCTCTGAGTCGGCGGCCTGAAGGTGTGCGAATCGTTGCGGATTGAATGCAGACAACTGGGTTTTGCTTTCGCCTTTCAAGATGATTTCACTGACGGCTTTGGCCGTGACCGGAGTCAGCAAAATCCCGTTGCGATAATGGCCAGTCGCGTAAACCAATCCTGCAACTGTTGTGTCAGCACCAATTACAGGCAATTTGTCAGCCGCGCGCGGACGCAATCCCGACCAGGTTTCAGTAATTGCCAAGTCGCCAAAGCCTGGTAAGATTTCCTTTGCGCGTTCGATGATCGAAGCCATTCCGCCAGCCGTCACGCGCTTTTCAAACCCAAACTTATCGCTGGTTGAACCGGCAATGACGAATCCGCCGAGTCGCGGAACGACATAAGCTCGACAGGAATAGATCGTGTGATTGACGGCAGGTGACGGCATTTCAACCGCAACCATCTGACCGTGAACCGGAGCGACTTTCAGATTCGGCAACAAAGTTTCAGCTTCGGTTTCGAGCAAACTCGACCAGCTTCCGGCGGCGATGATGACGGTTTTGCTTCTCACTTCGCCCCGTGAAGTGGTGACGCCGACAATTTGTTTTTGCCCAGCGTGAGTTTCGATCAGCAGTCGCTCGACTTCGGTTTGCGTTTGGAATTCGACACCGGCTTTTTGCGCTGCGGCCTGAAGCGCGGCAATCAGCATGCGATTGTTGACCTGATGATCGTCAGGAAACTTCAGCGCCCAACGAAGTCCGGCGTTGATTTGCGGCTCCAGCTTACGCGCACAATCGGCATTCAGACGCTTCACGTTCAACCCAGCGGCGTGTTGCCATTGCCAGCGCCGTTCAAGCTCTTCATCGTCGTGTTCGGTCAGCGACAGGTAAAGCGTGCCTTCAGTTCGGTATTCGACATCAATTTCGCTGGCCTGTTTCAACTCGCGCGCGAAGTCGGCGTACATCGCTCGGCTGGCCATGCACAGGTGAAACAGATCGTCGGCTTCGTCGGCTTCGGCCAGGGGAACCAGCATGCCTCCTGCGGCGTGCGAAGCTTCGCGGCCAACTTCGCCGCGCTCTATGACGACGACGCGCATTCCGGCCTGAGCCAATCGCCAGGCGATGGCACAACCAATTACGCCGCCGCCAACGACGGCGGCGTCAAAATTTTGTTTGGATTCGGGCATTGAAAACTTGAGAAAAACTTCAGGCGGGATTTGGCGGAGCCTCACCAGACGAATCGGAGGATGATTCAGCGGAACATTCGGCTCGCCATTCTTCGCGTTTGCGGCGGGCGTTTTCCAGATGACGGTCGGTGTTGGCGACAGCAGTGTCTACGAAAGAATCAACCGCGCCGCGAAAGCCTTTCAACACGTCCTTCTTGAACGTTGCCAAGCCGTCAGCGGCTTCTTCGGGCAAACAGGCCCAAACAGAAGCAATCGCGTTATCCAGAAAATCTTCGCTTTGATGTTCAAACATTGTCGTACTCCTTCAAAAAGTACGTAGTCCCGCCTTTAGGCGGAAGGTTTTGGCTAGCACGCCTATTCCGCCTAAAGGCGGGACTACGTACTGGTTTTCAATCAATCGAATAAGTAGCGGCGCAGGTGTCAGTTTCCCAGACACGGACTTTGTAAACCTGCACGCGGTCGTCGTTGATGTCGCGGGAAACTTCGCGGAAGAAATATCCGGCCATCTCTTCCGCCGAAGGATTAAATTCCTTGTCGAAAGGCGGCAGTTCGTTGATGTCTTTGTGATCCAAGTATTCAACCACTTTTCGTGTTGCGGCTTTCAAATCTTTGAAATCAACCAGCAGCCCAATGTCATTCAGCCGTTCGCCGCGCACGTAAATCTCGACTTTGTAATTATGGCCGTGAGTATTTTCGCACTTGCCCTGATAACCACGTAGCGCGTGCGCCGAAGAAAATCCCATCTCAATCATTACTTCCCTTGTAGCCATTCGTTCCCCTGAAAAGTTCGTAATCCCGCCTAGGCGGAAGGTCTTAATTCCCTGAGCCGGATTATAGCCGCCGCCGACTTGCTTTCGCCAATCTGCCTGGTTGTTTATACTGCGCCTTAGTTCATCAGCTCTTTCACGACTCAATCATTTATTTCAAAACTATGTTCGACAAATTACACGAAGAGTGTGGCGTCTTCGGCATTTACGGTCACGAGGAATCCGCCCGGCTCACTTATCTGGGCTTATATGCGCTTCAGCATCGCGGGCAGGAATCGGCTGGCATTGTTTCGTCTGACGGGGAAAGGCTCAACGCTGAACGCGGCATGGGTTACGTCGGCGACATTTTCCAGGAAGAGAATCTGGCGCGATTGCCCGGACGTTCAGCCATCGGCCACGTGCGTTATTCCACCGCTGGCAAAGTCAGCCTGAACGAAGCACAACCGTTTTCGGTTAAATGCAGCTTCGGTCAAATCGCGCTTTGCCACAACGGGAACCTGCCGGACGCAACCGAAGCGCGTCTGCAATTGGAAAAAGACGGCGCAATTTTCTCTTCGACTTCAGACACCGAAGTCGTGCTGCACCGCATCGCCCGTTCACGCGCAGGCAACGTTGTCGAAGCCATCGTCGAAGCTCTGAAAAACGACGAGGGCGCGTTTTCCATGCTATTTGTTACACCCGAAAAGCTGATTGCCGTGCGCGATCCTCGCGGCTTTCGTCCGCTGTGCATGGGCGAACTGGAAGGCGCGACGGTCTTCGCGTCCGAAACCTGCGCTTTCGATTTGATTGGTGCAAAGTACATTCGCGATGTCGAACCAGGCGAAATCGTCGTCGTTGAAGCCGATGGAGTCCGCACGCTTAACCCGTTTGCGCCTAAACCAACTTCGCATTGCGTTTTCGAGCACGTTTATTTTTCGCGCCCCGATTCGCTGGTTTTTGGCCGCAGCGTCAACAAAAGCCGCCATCTGTTCGGACGCCATCTGGCGCGCGAACACCAGGTTGAAGCGGACATTGTCGTTCCAATTCCTGATTCCGGGGTGGCCGCCGCGATTGGTTATGCAGCGGAATCCGGCCTGAAGTTTCGTTTTGGTTTAATGCGGAATCATTACATTGGCCGCACCTTCATCGAGCCGCGTTCGACCATTCGCCATTTCGGCGTCAAGATAAAACTCAACCCAGTGCGCGACCTGATCGAAGGCAAACGTGTCGTGCTGATTGACGATTCGATTGTTCGTGGCACGACTTCAAAAAAGATCGTCAAAATGGTGCGCGAAGCCGGAGCACGCGAAGTCCACATGCGAATCAGTTGTCCGCCGACCATCGCGCCGTGTTATTACGGAGTGGACACTCCAACCAGCGAAGAACTAATTGCCGCGCAAAATTCCGTTGAAGACATACGCCAGTTCCTGGAGGCCGACTCGCTGGGTTATCTGAGCATGCAGGGAATGCTGGCAGCCTGCGGTGAACCCGCTGGAGACACCGCCAATACAAAGTTCTGCACGGCTTGTTACACCGGCAACTACCCGACCGAGTTGGGAGTGAACGTCATGACTTCTCACCAGCGGGAGGCGACGACGGCGGATTGATGATGCGATTTTTGCCATTTCGTTTTCTGAAAACCCTGCTGGCTGTTGTTGTCGTCGCGGCGATTATCGTCGGCACAATTTACTGGTTGCGCCGACACCGAGTCGAACCGCCGCCGACACCGCAGCCATTTGAAACCAAAGGGAAGCTCCAGATTTTTGCGCTGGATGTGGGTCAGGGTGACGGGTTGTTGATTGTTAGCCCCAACGGCAAAACGGTTTTGATTGATGCCGGAAACGCGCGAGCCGGCGACGATGTAACTGCGACATTGCAACGCCGCGGCATTCGTTCAATTGATCTGGCTGTGGCGACTCATCCGCACGCCGACCACATTGCCGGATTGCGCCGGGTGATAGGAAAGTTGACGGTAAACAGTTTGTTGGACAGCGGTCAGAATTTCGCCAGTGACGAATACGACAAATTGCAGCGAGCCGTGAAAGCCAGAAAGGTTCAATTCATCGCGGCAAAAAAAGACTGGAAGTTCGCGCTTGATTCCGGCGTTGAACTTGATGCGTTCAACCCGCGCGGCGACAACCACTGGATCACAAATGTCCGTGAAGGCGGCAGCATTGAAAACGCCAACTCAGTAGTTTTACGGCTTAGTTACGGCAACTTCGCCATGATATTCACTGGCGATGCCGAATCCGAAACCGAAGCCGAATTGGTCAAAAACAGATTTCCGCTTCGCGCACAGGTTCTGAAGATTGGCCATCACGGTTCGCGTTACGCCACCAGCGAAAAGTTTTTGAACGCCATCAACCCCGAAGCGGCGATTATTTCCTGCGGGGTCGACAACCGTTACGGTCATCCTTCGCAACCGACGCTGGATCGTTTGAAAAAATCGAACGTCCGGGTTTACCGAACCGACCTGGGCGGCGAAATCTCCATTGTTTCCGACGGCAACACATTTCAGGTTTCGACGGCGCGCCAGACGAATCTGGCTTCATTGTGGATGGGCAGAATCGAAATGGATAATCCGCTCATTCAACCAAAGAAAGCCGCCGCAACCGCAAAGATCAAAAAAGAAGAAATTGACTGACAACCAATTATGAACAACTCAATCACTTACAAAGACGCAGGCGTAGATATTGACGCCGCCAATCAAGCCACCGCCCGCATTAAAAAGCTGGCGCGTTCGACCTTCAACGAAAACGTCATGTCCGAAATCGGCAGCTTCGGAGGCATGTTCAGCGGACTGTTCAACGAAGTCCGCGAACCAGTTCTGGTTGCCAGTTGCGACGGCGTGGGAACCAAACTGAAAATCGCCTTTGCCGCAGGCATCCATAACACAGTCGGTTACGACCTGGTTTCGCATTGCATCAACGACATTTTAGTTCAGGGAGCGCGGCCAATGTTCTTTCTGGATTACATTGCAGTCGGCAAGCTTTATCCCGATATGATTGAGCAAATCATCGAAGGCTTGGTCGCCGGTTGCCGCGAAGGCGAATGCGCCTTGCTGGGCGGCGAAACCGCCGAAATGCCCGACCTGTACAAAGACGGCGAATACGACATCGCAGGCTTCATCGTCGGCGTGGTGGACAAAAAGAAAGTCAT
>JAGNMH010000431.1 GCA_017991275.1 Acidobacteriota bacterium | reverse complement strand
GATAAATCAATGCAGGTAACAGATTTTACCTCGCAAATGGCGGAAGAGGAACGGTTTAAGATGTGGTCTGGCGTCTGGCCATTATTTTGGAAACAAAAATTGACAGGGTATGGTTTTGCAGCTTCTCATTTGCTGGTATTTCCGTTTACTCGCGACGAGGAAGCGGGTCGCTCACTTCACAATAGTTACCTGGAAATTTTTGGGGACTTGGGGTTGCCGGGGTTGATATTGTTGCTATTGTTACTTTACGGGGTAGCAGTAAAAAGTGTTTTGCTAATACGGCATAAGGGAAGTTACCTTGAGCGAAACATCAACGCGGTTTTCATTGCGGTGGTCGCCGCCGGGTCAGCCAATGCATTTTTTGAAAGCTGGATGTTTTCAGTCGGCAACCTGACCTCATTGATGTACTGGGTGCCTGTCGCCGGCGTGGTGGCTCGTTGGACGTGGAGCCCCTTAGGATTGCGGGTCAAGGGGCAGTCCGACGATGTTGTAGGCGTTTCCAGGTTCGGAAGCCCGTACCCTCAGCAGGTGCAGAACTGATTCAATGGCGACTGCAATGAACTACATTTCTATAAAACTAGATAAAAAATTCTATTTATTGACCATTGCGATTGGACTGGTGATTGCTTATCAGGCTTATGCGATTGGCCGCATACCTTCTTATCCAACCGATGACGACGGGGCTTATGCCGCAGCAGGTTATCAGATTTGGCAGACAGGCAAACCAGGTGTTTCCGGATATAAAGAAGTGGCCGGTATGGGGAACAACATTTTCGTCCTTGGGCATATTGGTTCTGCCTTACAAGGTGTTTTCCTGAGGTTTTTTGGGGTTGGCCTTGTCGCTGCTTTGTTGCCGTCGTTATTTACCGGAGTGGCCTGTCTGGTTTTCGTTTTTTTGCTTGGGCGTGAATTGTGGAATGCGAAAACCGGTTTGGTGGCTGCTTTGTTACTCAGCCTATCTGGAGTCTTCTTTGCTGCTTCGCACTCAGCCAGACCGGATTTGATGGTGACGCTATTTTTACTTATTGCGTTGTGGTTGGTGGCTTCAGCTTCAGTCGAAAAACCACTCTGGCGGTTGTTTCTTTCCGGCCTGGTTATGGGCTTTAGTGGGGATGTTCACCCTAATGGCTTTCTGTTGGCTCCGTTGCCTTTGGCCTTTTGGGTATTGTTACGTCGGCCTGATTGGAAACTGTTGTTGAAATGTACAGTCGCGTATGGATCAGGCGGAGTGATTGGAATTGTGTACTGGCTGGCCACCCATTATTGGCCGGACCCCACGGGGTTCCGCCGCCAAAGCTCGGTTCATGGTTTGGCGACCCACGGCATAAAAATTTTAGATCACGGCCTGTTTGGCTCTCTTGTTGTCGAGTTGCAGCGTTATTTGAACTGGTTTTGGAATGCTCGTGGCCATCGTCATTTGCCGGAAGGATTATGCATACTTACGAGTTCTGTTTTATTGCTGTGGCGAGGCGAGCGAGCCTGTAGGGCGGTTGTCGGAACCTGGGTATTGTTCTTTTTGATAGCAGCCGCCTTGATGAGTAACTCGTTCGGTTGGTATTTGATATTTGCCTGGCCGTTATTTGCGTTGTGGATGGCCAGGGCCATTGAGTTAATCGAATGGAAATGGTTGGCGCGCGGAGCAGTAGCATTGGTGATTATGGCGTACCTTTTTAATCTTGGGTTATGGCATTGGAAAGCCAGCCAGGAAAAGCCTATGAACTCATGGTTACCTGATTTGCGCATGACGATTCCCGCCTATGAACCAGTGTTTGCCAGTGCAGGCTTGTGGTTTGCATTTTGGGACAGAGACTTTACCCACGAACCTTATCTGCCTTTTCGTGAAATAGAAGCCAGTCTTTACCCTGAAACTGGAGCTACGGGTTGGGAAGTTGAACAACGCAAACTTGGATGGCGTTACATTGCAGCTTATGGAAATTTGCGCCGGATGCTTGACCCGGAGTTTCCTATTGAACAAATGCTGGCCGTAGATCCCTGGCGAAATCGTGTTAATGAAGTCATGGATGCTCGTAATTTCTCACTTAAACGCTGCTCGGTTGTCACCAGGTTTCGTTCCCAGGATGAAACCATTACTGTGTTTCGGGTGAACGAGCCTGACCAAATTCCACCAACCAATATCCCCTGATTTTTGCCACAAGTGATTAAAGTATTATTCAATGCACTGGCTTCAACTGCCGGAGGTGGAGTGACATATCTGCGCAATGTGTTGCCGCTGCTTAGCCGCACGGACGCGGCGCAAAATTATCTGGCGCTTGTGCCGCCAGCTCAGTTGAGTGAATTCGCCCCGCTATCGAACGAGCGAATGAAGGTCGAAACTGTGGCAATCCGCGGCGCGCTGAAACGAATGTGGTGGGAACAAACTGGACTGCGACAGTTGGTAAAATCCGAACGAGTCAATGTGCTGGTATCGCTGGGCAATTTTGCGTTACTGGCTTCGCCGGTTACGCAAATCCTTTTCAACCGAAACGATCTTTTCTTTTCCGAAGAGTTCGAACGTGATTTGCAGCGGCGTAAATTATTTAGCGAATTGGCTGCTTACCGCTTCAAAGGTTGGCTGGCGCGAAAATCAATTAAACAAGTTACGATCAATGTTACTCCGACGGCGGCTTTTGCTGAACGCATTCGAGCCAATGGCAAGAACCGGGTAAGCATTGAAACGCTTCGATTTGGTTTCGACGCTGAAGGTTTTACAGCGAATCCAGAACCGTTGCCGGATTTGCTGACTGCTAAATTGAGCCTGCGCGAAAGTTGTCGCCGGGTGTTATACGTCAGCCATTACAATTACTTCAGGAACTTTGAAACCCTGATTCGTGCCTTGCCGAAGATCAAAGCTTGTTTGAAACAACAAACTGGCGAAGATGTTCAATTGGTTTTGACGACGGATATTCGTCGCGGCGCGGTTTATGGCGGTTATGACGCGACAGCGGCGGCGGAGTTGATTGACCAGCTAGGTGTGCGTGACGACATTGCGATGTTGGGTTCGGTTGATTACGGTAACTTGCACCAGCTTTATAAACTTTGCGATGTGTTTGTTTGTCCGTCTTATTCTGAAAGCTTTGGGCATCCGCTGGTGGAGGCCATGGCTTCTGGAAGGCCAATTGTTTCGGCGAATTTGCCTGTTCACCGTGAAGTTTGCGGAGACGCTGCAATTTACTTTGATGTGTTTGACGAACGGAACCTTGCCGAACAATGTGTTCGTGTGCTGACAGATAACAATTTGAGTGCCCAGTTAAGCGTGCGTGGATTGCAGCGCAGCCGGGAATTTTCCTGGCGCGAACACGTACGCCAGCTAACAGCGTTGATTTCTCGCGTAGCCGAACAACACAACCAATGACTTTCCAATCCAGCAAACTTCCAGTTTCGGTTGTCGTTCCGGTTAAAAACGAAGAGCGAAACATCGCTGCTTGCTTGGAAAGCGTAACCTGGGCGGATGAAATCTGGCTGGTGGATTCGCACAGCACAGATAGAACCTGTGAAATTGCCGAACAGTTCGGAGCTAAAGTTACACAGTTTAATTACACTGGCGGTTTCCCGAAAAAGAAAAATTGGGCGCTTCAGAATCTGGCGTTCAAAAATGAATGGGTTTTGTTACTCGATGCTGACGAACGAGTAATGCCGGAGCTACAAACTGAAATTACTGAAGTGTTGGACAGTAACAATTGCGCTGACGGTTATTACCTGAATCGGCGACTGATTTTTCTTGGACGTTGGATCAAGCATTGCGGATGGTATCCAAGCTGGAACATGCGACTGTTCAAGCATCGGCTGGGACGATTTGAGCGCCCGCACGCCGAAGATGTTGAAAACGCCGGTGACGTTGAAGTTCATGAACACGTTTTGGTGAACGGGCGAACCGAGTATCTAAAACACGATTTGCTGCACGAAGATTTCAAAAGCATCTACCATTTCATAGAACGTCATAACCGTTACTCGAACTGGGAAGCTCGCGTTTACTCTAATTTGGCCGAGGGCGAATCGGGCGCAAGCAGCGTTAATGCCTCTTTGTTTGGTTCGCCGATTGAGCGCAAACGGTTCATCAAACGGCTATGGGCGCGGTTGCCGTTTCGTCCGCTGCTGCGGTTTGTCTGGATGTACTTCATCAAACTCGGATTTTTGGACGGACGCGCCGGGCTGATTTTTTGCACCTTGATGACTATGCACGAAGCAGTGATTGCAGCGAAGATTTACGAGCAAACTCTTTCAACCAACCACCGACAACCAACCACTGATAACCAATAATTATGTGCGGAATCTGCGGCATCGTTGGCAATGTTGACCCAAATGTCATTGAGCGAATGACGCTGAGTTTGACGCATCGCGGGCCGGATGATGGCGGCGCTGAAATCTTTCCAAATCGCAAACTGGCGCTTGGCCATCGGCGGCTGAGCGTCATTGATCTTTCGCCGTCAGGCCGCCAGCCAATGAGTAACGAAGATGGCACGGTTTGGATCAGCTTCAATGGAGAGATTTATAACTACCGTGAATTGAAAGCCGGACTTGATCCACAACAGCATCAATTCGCTTCGCAAACCGACAGCGAAGTTTTGTTGCACCTTTACGAAGAACGCGGGGTCGAAGGCTTCAAACTGCTTAATGGCATGTTTGCCTTTGCGCTCTACGACGCGCGGTGCGAACGGCTGTTTTTGGTGCGCGACCATCTTGGCGTCAAGCCGCTGTATTACGCCGAAGTCAACGGCCAATTGCTGTTCGGTTCAGAAATCAAAGCCATTTTGGCGGCGGGCGTTTACTCGCCGGAAATTGATTGGCAATCAGCGCACGACTTTTTCTCGTTTCTGTACGTGCCTGCGCCACAAACAATCTTTCGCGGTATTCAGGCGCTGCCGCCTGCTCATTGGTTGGAATACGATCTGCGCGCACGGCGCATTGCGAAGGTGGAACGTTATTGGAAAATCAACGACTGGCGAGAAACCGCTTGCTCACGCGCGCGGTACGGTACCGCACCAGATGAACGCGAGTTGTCGTCGGAGCTTCACCGGTTGATGAGCGATTCGGTTGAAAAGCAGATGGTGGCAGATGTGCCGCTGGGCGCTTTTCTTTCCGGCGGAGTGGATTCCAACATCATCGTCGGCTTGATGGCCAAGCATTCGCGGAAGGTCAAAACCTTCACTGTGTTATTTGACGAACCGGAGATGACTTATTACGACGAACGTGTCGAAGCCCGGCGAGTCGCCGACAAGTTTGCAACCGAGCATCACGAACTGACAATTGATCTTTCTCGCCCTGAAGAAATGCTGGATTTGATCGAACATTTCGATCAGCCGTTCGGCAACACTACGTTCTTTCTGACTTACCTGCTGTCGCGGTACACGCGCGAATCTGTGACCGTGGCTTTGTCCGGCGCGGGCGGAGATGAATTGTTTGGCGGTTATCCGCGTTATCGCGCAGTCCAGGCGATGAAGTATTTGCGGTTGGTTCCACGCGTGGCGGCAAAGGCTGCGCTGGCGGCGTTGTCGTTCAAACAGGATGATTTCAACGAT
>JAGNMH010000430.1 GCA_017991275.1 Acidobacteriota bacterium | reverse complement strand
ATGCTGTGAAATCCAACTCACTGGACTTGTTCGACCTGCGCCGTCGCGTGACGGTCGTTACCGGGTCAATTGAAGATCACAGTTTGATGGAGCGCGTTCTGGCCGAATACGAAATAGAATCGGTCTTCCATCTGGCTGCTCAGGCCATCGTCGGCGCTGCCAATCGTTCGCCGCTTTCAACCTTTGAAGCGAACATTCGTGGCACTTACTTTCTGCTGGAAGCCTGCCGCCGAACCGAAACCGTCAAACGTGTGGTTGTCGCATCCAGCGACAAAGCCTACGGCTCACACGACGATTTGCCTTACCAGGAAGATTATCCGCTGCTGGGCTTGTTCCCTTACGACGCTTCGAAAGCCTGTACAGACATTCTGGCGCGTTCGTTCGCTCACACTTATGGAGTCCCGGTTGCGGTTTCGCGCTTTGCGAACATTTACGGACCGGGCGATATGAACCTCTCGCGCATCATTCCGGGAACGATTCTTTCGGTGTTTCGCAACGAAGCTCCGATCATTCGCAGCGACGGAACTCCTGTGCGCGAATTCGTTTACGTTGACGACGTGGCGCGAGGTTATCTGCTGCTGGCTGAAAAGATCGCAGACACCGCCGGCGAAGCATTCAACTTCGGAGCCGACAATCCGGTGAACATGCTTGATCTGGTCAACCAAATCATTCGGCTGGCTGGAAAAGAGAGCGAACTGAAACCAACAGTCCTGCTGGATCACAAAATAGAACGAGAGATTGACGCTCAATACCTGTCCGCCGACAAAGCCGAAAACCGTCTTGGCTGGCGAGCGGAAATCAGCCTCGAAGACGGTTTGCAGCGAACGATTGACTGGTATCGCGTGAATCTGGATAAGCTGGTCTAAAGCTGGGCAAGTTTCATAGAACGCCAAAAAGTAGATGACAGTTTTCATCACAAAGGGTCAAAGGCAGTATCTCGTTTGTTTTCTTTGTTCCTTTGTCCCTTTGACCCTTTGTGATGGAAAAGGCTCGATGTCGAACTGTTATCTGGAACAGGGGACTTACCTAAATCTGAGAATGAAAGGAAAGAGCGATGAAACACTCGACAGCATTTGAACAACTCTGCAACGACGCTAAAACGCGAGTCCGCGAAATAACCGTCGCCGAAGTAAAACAGAAACTGGACGCAGGCGAACAGTTCGTTTTCATTGACGTGCGCGAAGACAACGAATGGGACGTGGATCATGCCGCCGGGGCGCAACACCTGGGACGCGGCATCATCGAACGCGACATTGAAAAAGTCGTCCCGGACAAATCGGCAGAAGTTGTTTTGTATTGTGGCGGCGGATACCGCTCGGCTCTGGCGGCGGACAATTTACAAAGAATGGGTTACACAAATGTGCTTTCGATGGCTGGCGGCATCAAGGCTTGGCGGGATGCCGGCTATGAGATGGAGTAAAAAGGCAAATATCAAAAGTCAAAAATTGTGATACAGCTTCCCTGCTTCCAGCTTTTGATATTTGCCTTCTGCCTTTTTAGAAGATCGTGACCTTCACCGAAAGATACTTCTTAGGATTCTGGCGGAAGTCGTAAATCAGTTTGGTTATCTCCGCCGACAGAGTATTGACGTTGTTATAAAGCTTGTCGTCTTTCAGCAGCTTCCCGGCTGTGCCTTCGCCATTTTCCAACCGAGTGGAAATGGCTTTTAACTTTTCAACCGTATCACGGGCGTCAGCGTAAAGCTTTTCATCCTTGACCAGTTTGCCCAGATTGCCTTCACCGTTTTCGATCTTGGCCATGATTCCGTCCAACTTGGCGGAAATCTTGTCGGCTTTGACAATGACAGCGTTGGCGTTGTTGTAAAGCTCCTCGCTTTTAACCAGTTTGCCCAGAGTGCCATCGCCTTTGGTCAGTTGTGCGTTGAGCTGTTCGGAAATGCTGCGCAGTTGCGTGATGGTGTCGGTGACCTGCCCGTAAAGCTGCGGATCGTTGATCAGCTTGCTGAAAGTGCCGTCGCCATCCTTGATGGCGGAAATCAGGGTTTGCGCTTTCAAAACGGTGTCGTTCAGGTTGACGTAAAAAGCTTCGTCGTTCAGCAATCGGCCTGCCGTGCCTTTGCCGTTTCGCAAATCACCGGTCATCGCCTTGATGTCGGCGGAGATGTCATTCAAGTTGGTGACTGCGGTTTGAGCCGCGTTCAAAATATCGCCGACGCTTTTTTGCGCCTGACTTTTGATTTTGTCTCCGTTGACAATCGCTTTGCCGCTGAGCGTGCCGGGCGTGATGTCAATCACGTTATCGCCCAGAACACCGGCTGTTTTCAGCGTAGCTACCGAATCGCTGCGTATGCGCTCGATGGCAGGTCGCCCATCCAGCGTGCCGTCAATGTCCATGATGATTTCGATATTGCCTGCTTCAGTGGCGGCTTTGGCGTCAGCAGGAATTGCCCGGCTGAAGTTAATGTCTTTAACGCTGCCGATCTTTTTGCCGGACAGGCGGACTTCAGCGCCTTTTCGCAACCCGTCAACGCTGGACATTTCCGTGCGAACGGTCGTCGTTTTACCGAAGCCCGGTAATTTCAGATCTCCGCTGACGGCAAAAATTACCAAAATCAAAATCGCCAGGGCTAGCAAAACCAAAAGTCCGACTCGCAATTCGGACAATCGTGCTGTTTTGTTCTGCGGCATAAATCCTCCGACTTAATAAGCCTTTATTTCTGATTGAGAAACTTTTGAATGTAGGGGTTGGACATTTGACGCATCTGCACGTTGCTGCCGTTGAAGATGACATCGCCGTCTTTGAGCATGATGAACTTGGTGTTTATCAGGCAGAGCTTGTCGCCTTCCTGTTCGAAATGCACATTGCCGAAATCGTCGCGGACGACGTATTCAGTGGCCAGAACGTCCATGTCTTCCAGCCGGTGTGTGACGTAAATAGAAGAAACATCTTCTAGATCGCGCAGTTTCAGAGCCAGTTCGCAAATCGTCCGCGCCGTGATCGGGTCCAAACCGGCGGTCGGTTCGTCGTAAAGAATAATCTTCGGATTGCCAACCAGGGCGCGAGCAATGCCTACGCGACGGCGCATACCTCCTGAAAGTTCGTTTGGCATCTTGTCAATCGCGTCTTCCAGGTCAACGAATCGCAACATTCGTGAAACGACCGCCTCAATCTCGTCTTCTTTCACACGCTGTTCGCGCAAACGGTAAGCGACGTTGTCATAAACCGACAGACTATCGAACAAGGCGCCTTCCTGAAAAACCATGCCGATTTTCTGGCGCACCGTCATCATCTTCTCTTCGTTGTAATTGCCGATCTCTTCGCCATCAACGAAGATTTGGCCGGAATCGGGTTTGAGCAGACCAAGCACCAAACGCAGCAAGGTTGATTTGCCGGTTCCGGAACCTCCCATGACCACTTTCGATTCGCCGTAACGCACGCCGAAACTGACACGATCGAGAATCACGTTATCGCCGAAAGCCAGCGAAACCTCTCGAAACTCAATTGCATAAGGAGTCGTTCGCATAGTTTGTAAAAAGCCGGTCGCCACCGCTCCCGGCGCTGTGCTGTTTACCTTTACCTTGGATCAAGCAGCAAGGAAATGATGACTTTCGACAACAGAAAGTCCACCGCGATGACCAGAATCGAAGCGTTGACAACTGATTCAGTAGTCGAGCGTCCGACTCCAACCGTGCCGCCCTTCGTGCTCAAACCTTTATGACATCCAACCAGAGCGATGATGAAACCGAAAACCGTTGGTTTAATCAATCCACCCAAAATCTCGTTGTAATTGACGGCCTCCATCGCCGAAGACAAATAAACCGATGAGGATTGATGCAGCATCGTCATTGAAATCAGCAAACCGCCCATTGCGCCGACAAAATCGCAGATCACAGTCAGCGCCGGAGCCATAAACACCAAAGCCACAATTCTGGGAGTCACCAGCTTTTTGATCGGGTCGGTTCCCAGCGCGCGCATGGCGTCAATTTGTTCGCTGACCAGCATTGAACCCAGTTCCGCCGCAATCCCTGAGCCTACTCGCCCGGCCAGCATCAAACTGGTCAGCACAGGCCCCAATTCACGGATCAAACTGGTCGCAACCAATTGCCCCGTCACATTTTGTACGCCGAATTTTTGTAGAGCATTGGCTGAGTTCAGTGCCAGAACCATTCCCGTGAACGTTCCCGTCAGCAAAATGATAACCAAACTGCCAAAGCCAAGCAGGTCCATCTGCCTAAACATCTCGCCCCAATAACGCGGAGCTTTGAAAAAGCCACGAATTACGCGCCAGGTCAGTACAGTTAATTCTTGAAGTTGAAGAACAACGCGGGTGATTGGATTCATCAGAAAGTGCCAGATGGGTTTTTATGATTCGCGTGCGCCCGGTTTTGAGCCTTACGCTCGAACGTGAGAATCGTCTCTATTCAACTCAAAACGCCCAGGATGTCTGTCCACAAATGCCCGTTTGAAAAGGCGGCTTATGATGCGGTTTTTGATTTCACAGGTCAAGCCAAGTCAAACAAAGCCTTTTTTTACGTAACTTTACCTGCCTGACGCCCAGAAGTTTGGTGGAAATAGCGACTCATCTGCCTTAACCGCTGTAGTCATCGTCCGACAACTGCTCGTTTCAAACCTCTAGCAAAACCAGTACTTACACGTATTTATCCAGATCGGTGAATGGCTAACAATGCAAACCATCGAGTTCGACGTGAGCGCTACACGCGTAGTTGCTGAACAGAAGTCTTGGTGCTGACGCTGTTTGCAACTTCACCACCTCGCGTCTCAAAAGCGGACCGAGAAACGGCGGAGCAGAAGTCTTGGTTGCCCTGACGCTGCTCCGTCGTACATAAAAGAGAAGGACGGATTGATAGCGGAAGTCAGTTTTCAACGACGCCGTTGCCCCAAAAGGTGGAAGTCAGTTTTCAACGACGCTACTTTGTCTTATCAGCACTTCTTTACTCGTAATAAAACCGTAGCCGCAGAGCAGAAGTCAGGTCATGACCGACGCTGCTCTCAGCTACGGTTATTTTATTTTCAGTCTGGAAGTTTATCCTACCTCACTGTTTCAGCCGGTCCCAGGTAAATGCCATTGAACAGCAGTTTGAACGTGCCGTGAGGCTGGCCGCGAAATGCGATTTCGGGGCCGTACATGAACAAACGGCCTTTGCCTACGCTGGCATCAATAACGGCAACGCCGTCTTGCAAATACTTCTGCCCCCAAGCCCAGCCGCTGCGGAGCGGAGCGCCGTTGTCGAACCACGCTACTGGCTTTACGCCTTTCAACACAGCCTCAGGCTTCAGACGAAAGACCGGGCTGTTATCGAAAAACACGTCCACGCGATTCGGCAGGCCGTAAGCCAGAGGGTTTGTGTTGTCCACCACCACCTGCAAGATCGAACCCGGAATGTAGTACTTGTCGCGTCCAAGCGCGCGTTCATCGCCGCCGGCAGTTCGCTCAACCAGCGCGCTGCTCATGGGCAAGCCCAAGTGATAACCCAGGTTCGTCGAACTTCCGATGGTCAGAAGCGTGCCGCCGGATTCGATGAAGGCCTTCAATTG
>JAGNMH010000429.1 GCA_017991275.1 Acidobacteriota bacterium | reverse complement strand
GTTCAAACCCGGTCAGATGGAATCTTTCCTGCCGCACTTTGCCAAACCCGAAGGCCGCGTGCATTTCGCAGGCGACCATCTTTCGCCGTGGCCGGGTTGGATGAACGGCGCTTTGCAGTCAGGCAACCGCGCCGCCCGCGAAGTCAGCCAAGCCGTATAAGTTTTGCCGGAATATCAGTTTAAGACCCGATGGAAATTTCTACCCAATCAACGCGGCAATCTCTTTTCGGAGCGAACTCAATCACGTTGTATTCGCGCCGCAGCAACGTCAATGGAATCGAAAAACTGAAAACCGCTGATTCCGGTTTAGGAGTTTTCAACTGAACTTTGCCGCTGAACTTGCAGGCCTCTCCGTTGAGGCGCAACTCGCTGGCAGCCAGGTCGGTTTCGGTCATGCCTTCAATTCCAAGCAACGCTCGCACATTGCCAGCAGCCGGAACCGGCCCGGTTGGCAGTCGAAAGGCTCGCCACCTTCCGGCGGAGCATTGCGCTGGCAACGGAATCGCTGGCGCTTCGCCGGGCGCCCAGGTGTCTGCAAACGTCAGCACGTGACGACGCGGTTTTCCTTTCAGCGTTTCCAGGCTACCGACTTCGCGCAGCAGAGTCGGATAATTTTCCAGATCGTCCATCGCCGTTTGGGAATCCATGTAGTTGAACAAGTAGATTCGCTCCGCTCCGCGATCCAGCAAAGTGGCGGCGGCTCCGCGCACTGTTTCCAGCGTGTTTTTCTGAAACTGTTTGGAATCGGGATGCGTGCGAATCAGCACTTCCAACCCGGCGGCCAGCGTCACCTGAGTTCCGCGTAACAATTCTTTCCATAACCCAATCGGCATATCCGGTTCGATGCTGGCCCAAAACGGAGTGACAACCAACATGTCAATCAAGCCTTTGCGCGCCCAGGTGACAGGATCGTAACCAAGCCCCAGCGCCGTTTGCGGACGCGAAGGCACGCGCGCGCTGAGTTTGATTTTGTGGCTGCGTTTCTTTTCCCAGGCGGTCAGCAAGCGGCGGACTTCAGCGGTGAATTCGGTCAGGATTGCCAACCCCGCGTGTTCGTGGCCGGGTTTGAAGTGATAACCGAACCGCATCCAGTCCAGTTCCAAGCCGTCAATGTCATAACGTTCGACAAGCTCCCGAACCAACTTGAAATGATGCTGGCGGACTTCGGTGTGGGCGTAATCAAAGGCTTGATCCGCCGAACGATCCAGCCGGTAATTGATTCGCCGAAACTGCGGATTCTGTCGCCAAAGATCGCTGTGCATAAAACTGCGTTCGTCGTCCACGTTATGCACGTCGTTCATCCTCATCGAAATCCACGGAGAGATGCCGTGTTTGCGTGCGCGTTCAATCCACAATTTGTATGGATCAATGCCGTCTTTGTTCAGTCGCCAGGCGGTGTGTATCCAATCTCTGACTGCTTTACGCGAAGCCGGAGCAGTGCTGGCCAGCAACGGTTGATCGTCCGGACCGTTCGGATCGTAACCTTTCCAGATTGGCTCCCAGACTTTGCTGTCGTAACTGGTTCGCATTGCGTTGGGCGAAAGCATCAATTCGCGCACCTGAGTCTTGGCGTATTGATCCACCCACGCGGCGACGGTTTCAGCGTCCAGCTTGTTCCCGGCGCGAGTCGAAAAGTAATGACTGTTGTCTTCGTTCAGGCAAAGCCCTCCACGAGCGGCAATTACGGCCTGTCCGGCTTCGTTTGCTTCTGTCGCTTCAAGCGAACTCAGAGCTGCAAGTGATGCCAAACCTGCTTTCAGGCTTTGGCGGCGAGTGATTTTGTTCATTTTGATTCCTGGGTACGCAGGCGTCCCCGCCTGCTGGAAATAAAAGCGCGAAGCTTCCTTAAACATCCTCGTTCCTAAAATTGTCTTTGTTCATCTTTTATCCGATTGCTAAACTCCGGGCAAATTCAATTCACCCACTGGAGAAAACATGGATCGTCGAGAGTTCAATTTCAGTTTGCTGGCGGCTGGCAGCGCGCTGGCGTTTTCAGTTCCGCAATCGCCTAAGCTGCGCGTTAATGCCGCGCGGCTGAATCAACATATGACCGAGCTGGCCGCTTTTGGCAAAACTCCCGAAGGCGGAACGCACCGCGTGGCATATTCCGATGAAGATTTGCAGGCTCGCGCTTACGCCATGACGCTGATGCGCGAAGCGAAGTTGGAGGTTTCAGTTGACGCCGTCGGCAACATTGTTGGCCGCAGAGCAGGTAGCGACGCCAGCTTGAAGCCCCTGAAACCATTGATGATTGGTTCGCACATTGACTCGGTTCCGCAAGGCGGCAGTTACGACGGACAAGTCGGTTCGATGGCGGCGATTGAAGTCGCTCAGGCTCTGGCTGAAAACAATGTCGCGTTGCGGCATCCGCTGGAAGTCGTCATCTTTCAAAACGAAGAAGGCGGAACCATAGGCAGTCACGCGCTGGCCAAAGGCTTGACCGAGCGCGAACTGAATCTGGTGACGAACAGCAAAAAGACCATCCGCGAAGGCATTAAATTCATCGGCGGCGATCCTGACAAACTGGCCAGTGTAGTTCGAAAGAAAGGCGACATCGCCGCTTATGTCGAACTGCACATCGAACAGGGCGGCATTTTGCATCAGGAAAAAATCAACATCGGTGTGGTCGAAGGCATAGTCAGCGTCAATTGGTGGGACGTTACGATTGAAGGTTTCGCCAATCACGCGGGAACTACGCCAATGAATCAGCGCAAAGATGCTTTGCTGGCCGCGGCCAAATACATCGAAGCCGTCAACCGCGTCGTCACCAGCATGCCCGGTCGTCAGGTCGGAACCGTCGGCAAGATTCAGGCTCTGCCCGGCGCTTATAACGTCGTGCCGGGAAAAGTGCTGACCAGTTTGGGGCTGCGCGATCTGGACGCCGCCAAAGTCAAAATGCTGTTTGAAAAGATTCAAACCGAAGTTCGTCAGATCGAACAGGCGACCGGAACGAAGTTCGAGTTCAAACAGATCAACGAAACTCCGCCTGCGCCGACTGACGAACGCATTCGCGGCGTGATTACCGACGCGGCCAGACAGCTTGGTTTTACGACGAAGCTAATGCCTAGCGGAGCAGGGCACGACGCTCAGGAAATTTACAACATCTGCCCGGTCGGGATGATCTTCGTTCCCAGCCGCGACGGAATCAGCCACAGCCCGCGCGAATTTTCCACGCCCGAAGACATCGCCAACGGCGCGAATGTCTTGCTGCAAACCCTGCTAAAGCTCGACACCACGAATTTGAATTGAAGGAGACGCCAATGCCTCGTCGCTACTTGCTCACTTTAATCGCCACGCTTTGTTTGGCAGTTTCCGCCAACGCCCAATCGAAAGTTGAGTTGGCCAGTCAGGTCACCATTCACCGCGACACGTTTGGCGTGCCGCACATTTTCGGTAAGACCGATGCCGCGGTAATTTTTGGTTTGGCTTACGCGCAATGCGAAGACAATTTCTGGCAGTTGGAAACCGATTACATTAACGCGCTTGGCCGAGCGGCGGAACTGGATGGCGAACGTGGTTTGGCGCGCGATCTGACTTTTCGGCTGTTTGAGATTGAGCGGCTGTCAAAAGCTGAATACGACCGATTGCCCGCAAACCTGCGGGCGTTGTGCAATGCCTTTGCTGCCGGAGTCAATCATTTCATCGCGCGTCACCCTGAAACCAAACCTCGTTTGTTGACCAGCTTGGAACCCTGGAACGTGCTGGCCTTCGCGCGGGCGGGCAGAGTGGGCAGCGTCAACCGGCTGGGATTGAATCCGAATGAAATTCAGTTGGGCAAGCTGGAAACGACAGACAAAGCCGAAGCTTCGCCAACCGGTTTCGCCGGGCCGATGAACCTTGATGATTTTCAATCGTGGTTTGTCGAATCGAATCTAGGGCAGGAAGAAGGCTCGAATATGTGGGCGGTGTCTCCGCGCAAAAGCTCCAGCGGCAACGCTATGTTGTTCATCAATCCCCACGTTGGTTTTTTCGGCGGCGGTCAGCGTTACGAAGCTCAGTTGAAAAGCGAAGAAGGTTTGAACTCTTACGGGTTTGCGATTCTTGGGACGGCTTACATTCGCACCGGCTTCAATCAGTTTTTTGGCTGGAGCCACACGAACAATTACGCCGACACTGCGGACGCCTACCTGGAAAGCTTCGACGATGCGGCGAACCCGCTGGCTTACAAATACGGTAACGAGCATCGAACCGCTGTCGAATGGACGAACACCGTCAAAGTCAAAACCGAGAAGGGAATTGAACTGCGCCGTTATCGGTTTCGCAAAACTCACCACGGCCCGATCATCGGTTATCGCAACGGCAAAGCCGTCGCCGCTCGCATCGCCAGGCTGGAAGAAGGCGGCGAACTGGAACAGCGCATCGGCATGAATCGCGCCCGCAACTTGAAAGAATTCAGAGCCGCGCTTGGCAAACTCAGCCTGACCGGATCGAACACGCTTTATGCCGACAATCGAAGCAACATCTTTTATGTTCACGGCAACGCGGTTCCGCGTCGTTCGACGAAGTTCGACTGGACAAAACCAGTTGACGGCAGCACTGCTGAAACCGAATGGCAGGGTTATCACTCGCTGGAAGAACTGCCTGTCTTTCTGAATCCGAAGTCGGGCTTTTTGCAGAACTGCAACTCGACGGCTTTCTTAACCACGTCTGAAGGCAATCTGCCGAAAGAAAAATTTCCGGCGTACATGGTTCCCGAAGACGACACACCGCGCGCGCGAATGTCCAGGCGCATTTTGACCGGCAAAAAGAAATTCACCTTCGACGAATGGGCGAAAGCCGCGACCGACGCGACTGTCGGCGAAGCGAAACAGGGAATCGAAACTCTGGCTGAAGAATGGGAGCAGATGAAGCGCGAAAACGAAGCCAAAGCCGAAGAACTGAAGCCGATGGTTTGGGCGCTGAAATCCTGGGATCAAATTGCGCGGCTGGATTCGACGGAAACGACGTTGTTCATTTTGACGCTGGAACGCGCCAACGCCGACAAAGGCGCAGCGAAATTCAAATCGCTGCGCGCTCTGGAAAAGACAGTCGCCGATCTGGAATTGAAGTTCGGCTCCTGGCAAGTTGGATGGGGAGAAATCAATCGCTTACAGCGAGTCCACACCAGCGGCGATGAACCCTTCGACGACAAAAAGCCCAGCTTGCCGGTTGCGGGCGGCCCAAGCTTCGCAGGGATGGCGTTTACTTTTACCGCGCGAACGGAAAAAGGTCAGCAAAGACGTTATGGCACGGCTGGCAACACCTTTGTCGCTGTCGCAGAATTCGGCAAACAGTTCAGGGCGCAATCAATTTTGGTTTTCGGCCAAAGCGCCGATCCACAATCGAAACACTTTCTGGATCAAGCCGAGCTTTACGCGGCAGGCAAATTCAAACCTGTGCGGTTTACGCTGGCTGAAATCAAAGCAACCCTGGAACGCAGCTATCATCCCGGCGAGGAAAAATAGTTTGCCGGTGAACGAAGCAAGACGTCTCGGTGAAAGCAATCAACCCCGCCAAAGCCGGTAAGCATTGGCGGGGG
>JAGNMH010000428.1 GCA_017991275.1 Acidobacteriota bacterium | reverse complement strand
GTTCCAGACCGCTACATATTCCAAACCGTCAGCCACAGATTTGTCGGCGCAATAATTCATCACTTGTTTGACGCCTTGAACCACCAGCGGAGGATTGGCGGCGATTTCGGCAGCCAGTTTTCGCGCGGCTTCCAGCATTGTTTCAGGAGTTTCGTAAACATCGCTGACCAAACCAATTTGCAAGGCGCGAGCGGCGTCAATGTCTTTGCCGGTGTAGGCAAGTTCGCGTGTGTGGCCTTGGCCGATGATGGCGGGAAGGCGATGAATGCTGCCGAGGTCGGCGACAATGGCGATTTTGGCTTCGCGCAAACTGAACCTGGCGTCGGCTGCGGCCAGACGAATGTCGCAGGCCGAAATCAAATCCAGGCCTCCGCCAATGCACCAACCGTTGACGGCTGCGACGACTGGTTTTCGGCAATCGGCTACACGGTTGCAGGCTTGCTGCATTTCCAGGACTTTGTCGTGGAATTTGGTTCGCTCGGCGGCAAGGTTTTTTCCGCTGGCTCCGATGTCTGAAACCATGGCCATCAAATCCAAACCATAACTGAAATTGCCTCCGTCGCCTCTGATGATGATTGCGCGAGTTTCTTCGTCGTGGTCGAGTTCGGTGAACAGGATTGGCATTTCTCGCCAGAAATCCGGCCCCATTGCGTTGCCTTTGCCAGGGCCTGTGATGACGACTTCGGTAATTCCTGACTGCTTTTCAACTCGTAATGATTTGTATTCGGCGCTCATGTTGATGGATTCCTGAAAATGGCAGGGAGCCTTGCCTTTAGGCAGCCGACTGAAGCCGGTGCTCCATGCTTTTTTTATTGTTGCTGTTGTTGCTGCTGATAGTAATCGTCTTCAGCCGTCGGAGGCGGAGTGATCCAGGTTGTCATTGATATCATTTCTTCTTCCGGCAGCGGAGCTTCGGTTGGCAAAACCTGCACGCCAACGCTCAGTTCTGTCTGCGCGGAACCACGAAAAACACCGCGTGTAGGCGGCACGTCCGCGTAATCGCGCCCGATGGCCGTGCGAATGTGCCGCTCGCCGGTCAGTAAATTGTTTGTTGGGTCGAACCCGATCCAGCCGAAATCCGGCAAAAAAGCTTCTATCCAGGCGTGTGTGGCGTCAGCCGCCGAGCGGTCGTGATGCTCATGTCCGTGAAAAAGATAGCCGCTGACGTAACGGCATGGAATTCCCACCTCACGCAATAGGGCAATCATGATGTGCGCGAAGTCCTGACAGACGCCTTTGCGTTCTTCCAAGGCATGGTCAATCGGCGAATCCACTGAAGTCGTCTGAGGCGAGTAATCGAACTTATCAAAAATCGCTGTGTTGATTTCGCGCATTAACGAGAGCGGGTCGTCACGCCGTTCTATTTTCAACTCGGTGATTAGTTCAGACAGGCGTTCGGTTTTCGCGGCGTATTGGCTAGGGGCCACAGAATCCCAATACTCGCCGCTAACCTTGGCCGCGTCCAAAGCCGCCCAGGCATCAGCGGACAATGCTTCCGGCAGTGGCGGCGGCGGAGTGATTTCGACAGCAGCCTCAGCGGTGATTTTCAACTGACCATGCTGACCTGGAATATCGAAGTAATGAACAACGTTGCCTAGATAGTCTTTATAGCCTTGAACTCTGGCGCGCGGTTGTGTCGTCAGTTCAAACTTAATACAGCGCTGATTCGCTTCGCTGCGCGGTTGCATGCGAATTTCAGTGATGCTTTCCGAAACCGGAGAACTGTATATAAATTTGGTGATGTGGCGAATTGAGTAAAACATATTTGAATTGCGGAAAGCGCCGGTCAGGCCACCAACGCCGCATCAATGGAATAAGCAATGTATTGTTGTTGAATTGCCGTATGTATTTGCGCGCACTGACGCTGTATGTTTTCCAGAAACGCGTGAATGTCATCGGCGATGATTTCGTCCACTTGAGCGTAAACGAATGTTGCCCGCAGCTTTCCGGCCAGTCGTTGAGCGCGGCCTGTTTTTCTTGCGCCGCTCAATTTGGCCAGGGCTTCGAGCGAAGTCTGAACGGCGTCCGTTGCAAAACGAACCGAACGGGGAAGTTCCGGGTTGAGCAGTAAAAATTCGGCAATCCGTTCGGGGCGCAGATCGGCGGTGTAGGTTTGACAGTATGCTTCGAACGAAGTGCAGGATTTAAGCAATGCCACCCAGGAAATGAAATCAAGGCCGCGCTCTATCTGACCGGGTTGGTTTAACAGATGGCGCAAATGAACATCCAGCAGCGACGCCGTTGCGTTGGCGCGTTCGATGTAACGGCCAAGCTGAATGAACTGCCAACCTTCGTTGCGCATCAGTGTCGAGTCGGTGATGCCCTGAAACAGGTGCGATCCTTCCTTGATTGGGCCGTAAAAACCATGTGGTTGCGCGTAGATCGAGTTGATGTTGGAGCGCCGCACATCCAGATAAAGATGGTTCAACTGCTCCCACATTTCAGAACTGATTTGTTCACGAATCTGGCGCGCATTTTCGCGTGCGGAACTGATGCAGGAAACCAGCGACTCTTTGTTTTTAGTGTCGAAGGTCAGAAATTGAGTTAGCCGGTAAGCATCTAGCGATTCAGGCACTGGGGAACGCAAACTAGCCAGCAGTAATTGCCAGCGCAGCTTGGCTACTTCCGGAGACTGGTCAAGCGCCTGATTGAGCGTTAAATCCATTAGTCGCGCCGTGTGTTCGGCACGTTCCAGATAACGGCTCATCCAGTACAAACTGTCTGCGACTCTTGAAAGCATAAGAAAAGTGCTGAGTGCTGAGTTCTGAGGATTGAATCAGTCCTCAAAACTCAGCCTTAAAATAGAACCCAAGTATCTTTGCTGCCACCGCCTTGCGACGAATTGACAACCAGCGACCCCCTTTTCAGGGCAACTCGCGTCAAACCTCCAGGCACGATGGTCACTTTTTCGCCGTAAAGAATGTATGGGCGAAGATCAACGTGGCGAGCTTCGACTTGGCCTTCGATGAAACAGGGAGCGCGTGACAACGCCAGCGTCGGTTGCGCGATGTAATTTCGTGGATCGGCGATGATCCGGCGTCTAAACTCTTCGCGTTCCCCTGCGGTGCTGTGCGGCCCGATTAACATTCCATATCCGCCAGATTCGCCGACCGCTTTGACAACCAACTTGTCCAGATTTTCGATTACGTGTTGCCGCTGTTTATTATCGTCCAGCAAATAGGTCTCGACGTTCGGTATGATCGGGTCTTTATCCAAGTAGTATTTGATGATCTTCGGCACGTAAGCGTACATTGCTTTGTCGTCGGCTACGCCTGTGCCGATTGCATTGGCCAGCGCTATGTTGCCTGCTCTATAAGCGTTGAACAAACCGGCTACGCCCAAAATCGTATCGCGCCTGAAAGCCAAAGGATCAATAAAATCGTCGTCAATCCGGCGGTAAATCACATCCACTCGACGCAATCCGGCAGTCGTCCGCATATAAACTATGTTGTCATGAACTATCAGGTCGCGGCCTTCTACCAGTTCTATGCCCATCTGCCGAGCCAGAAAAGTATGTTCGTAATAAGCCGAATTAAACACTCCCGGCGTCAGCAAGACGATCGTCGGATCAGGGCGATTCGGTGGAGCCAAGGCGCGCAATGTGGCCAGCAGCGCCTGACCGTAATGATCAATCGGTTGCACATTGTAGCTGCTGAACAAGCCTGGGAATACTTTCTTCATCACCTGCCGGTTGGCCAGCATGTACGACACTCCGCTTGGCACGCGCAGGTTGTCTTCCAGCACGGCGAACTCGCCATTATTCAATCGCACCAGATCGGTTCCGATTACTGAAACATAAATGTCCCGGCGCACACGCAAGCCGCGCATTTCGCGGCGATAATGTTTGCAACTGTAAACCAGCTCACGCGGGATCACCCCGTCCTTCAAAATCTTCTCGTCGTGGTAAAGGTCTTTCAGGAACAAATTTAGTGCGGTGATTCTTTGCTCCAGTCCGCGTTCCAGCGTCGTCCATTCGCTCGCAGTTATGATTCGCGGCAACAAATCGTATGGAAAGATTTTTTCCGTTCCAGCGTCGTCACCATAAACTGTAAAAGTGATTCCCTGATTGAGGAAGGCGATATCGGCAGTTTGCTGACGCTGTCTCAACTCACTAGGAACAAGTTGAAGTAGTCGTTGGTAAAGTGCCCGATATTGCGAACGCGGATTGCCTGGTGCAGCAAACATCTCGTCGTAAGCCGCATCCAGTTGATAATTGCCGAAAGGCGGGGAAAATCCTGTCGAAGAATTTGTGTTTTGAGTTTCGTGATGCGCCATAAGAGTGAAGATCAAGGGCGCAAAAGCAGTTCAACTGCGCCTGAAGATCATAGTAAGTACAAAATAGTGTTTATGCGAAAAAACAATTTTGAGCACGAAGGCCGCAAAAATGTCATTGCGGCCAGTGTATCTTACTTGCAGTGGCTTAGTTGAATGGTGTGATGGAAGAAAACATTGGCGACCCGTACGGGATTTGAACCCGTGTTACCGCCGTGAAAGGGCGATGTCCTGGACCGGGCTAGACGAACGGGTCGCAAGAGCGATTTTCAGAGATTCCAATGATCTGTTGACGCTTTCGTGTCTCTGAAACGAAGCGCGGATATTACTGACCGAGTCCCGATTCGTCAAGCGATGCCGCAAAATCATTTTTAGTTATCGTGGGAGCTTTGCGCGTAAGTTCCCACTGCCATAAACTTCAAGCTCCACCGAAATTTCAGCAAGGAGTCTCGAATCAGTGAAAAGTAAGTTGGTTTTGGTCTGTGCTGTTTGTGTCGCAACCTTTTTGTCATTGGCTTTACTCGCCGCGCCGCCGAAACGGCCTAACATAATTTTTGTGTCCGGTGATCACGAATACGGGTCTGAAGAAACTTTTCCCTTGTTGGCTGCCGAACTGGAAAAGAATTATGGAATGCAGGCTACCGTTTTGAAATCTTCGCCCGATGAAAACGCCGAAGAGAATATCCCAGGTCTGGAAGCTTTGGCCAAAGCCGACCTCGCTGTTTTCTTTCTTCGCTGGCGGCGATTGCCTGGCGATCAAGTGGAACACATACGGAAGTATTTGAACTCTGGACGGCCAGTAGTTGCTTTCAGAACCACCACGCATTCATTCAATTACCCCAAAGGCCATCCGATGGAAGTCTGGAATTCCTTTGCGCCCGGTTACATTGGCGGGCCGCCAGGGTGGGGAAACGGCCATTACCATTACGGCCACAAATCCAGCACGGACGTTCGCGTCGTTCCTGGGGCGGAAGCTGACCCGATATTGACTGGCGTGGACAAAGCCTTTCACGTGCGTTCGTGGCTTTATCACGTTCTGCCTTATCCGCCAGCGGACGCCAAACAACTGTTGATTGGCCGAGCTGTTGATTCTGAGAAAAAAGACGCTGCCGAAAACCCTGTCGCCTGGACCTGGAAAAACAAAGTCGGCGGCAAAGTCTTTGTCACGACGTTGGGGCATCCCGAAGATTTTCAGGTTGTATCGTTTCAGCGATTGGTCATCAACGGCATTCATTGGGCGGTTGGCAAGCACGTGC
>JAGNMH010000427.1 GCA_017991275.1 Acidobacteriota bacterium | reverse complement strand
CCAGTTACGATTCGGCAATGTATCGGCAGCCAGTTCGCGCGGAGAAATCATTGTTTGCCGCAATTCGCCGCCGATTCTGTAACGGTCGTTGTCCACCGATTCAAACTGGTAATAGGTGCGAATTTCTTGAATCTGGCCGAATGTTTCCAGCAACGGCAAACGATCCCACAGTCTGACGTTGTTGATCGTGGCCTTATTTTCCTGAATATCCTGAAGAGTAAGCGTGCTGTCGCCTGCCAATTCGCGCTCTTCGATGTTGTCCAGTGCAAAGGCTTTGCGGGTGGCTTTGATGTTGTTGGCGATATAGGGCGTTTCTTTCACCAGTTCGTTCGGAGCGACCGAAAACCTTTGCACAAACGACGGGTAAACCAATCCACCAGCAACTATCACCAGCAAATAAATGCCGACTCCAACCAATATCAGCCGGATTCCGGTTCTGAATATCGTAACGATCGCCATTACAGCCACCAGCAAGGCGGCGATTATCTCCACCCGCAGCATAGGCATTCTGGCCGCGATGTCCGTGTAACCGGCTCCGGTCACGGTTCCGCTGTTTGAATAGAGAAGGTTCGGCAACTCCAACCAAGTGCGACACGCCAGAACCAAAAAGAAAGCCGCAACCAGGCCCAGCAAATGTTTACGCGGGCCGCTTCGGATCAACGTCGAGCCAGTTCCGATGGTGATCGCGCCGCGGAGAGCGTAAATCAAGCCCGCGCCTACCAAACAGATAATGATGAACAGAAAAACCAGTCCCGCTAGAATTTCCAGAAATGGCAGAGTGAAAAAGTAAAATGCGATGTCACGGCCAAAAAGCGGATCGGCTTCACCGAATGGAACCTGGAAATAAAATTTCAGAATCGTCTCCCAGGATTCCCAAACGTTTAATCCGAAAAACAATCCGATCAGCAGGGCGATCAACCCGACCCATCGCTCGATAAACCCTCCGATGTCGGGCAGAGGCACTCTTTCTTTGTTGACGGTGATGTATTGGACAATTGCGGTGTAGGCCGAACTAAGCTTTAACGCCAGTTTCAGGTTCAGCCATATCAGCACTATGGCAATTAATGCCGTGATTGAACCGATCCCCAACTTTGTCAGCAGAGTCATCGAAAATACACGCTGGTAACCCAACTGACGAAACCACAACCATTCCGAATAAAAACCTGCCCAGGTCGGCCATAGAAAAAGAACCAGAATCAGTATTGGCAGAAGGATCAACCAGAGTGACCGCCTTGGGCGTCCAGTTGAAGCATTGTTTTTTGGATTGTTGATCTCGAATTCGTCGTCGAAGGGGGCGTTATTCATGATTTTTCTCCGTTGATGAGCCTGTGCTTTGTGTTGGTCGGAATCAAAAGGCAGCTAAACAGTCGCTGCTTGTGCATGAAGTGTGAGGCATCAGCGACATTGAGGCAAGCTTGGGCAGACAAGCTCCGGCTGACGGAGAATTAGCTTGATTTTCAGTTCTAATCTATGGTTTATTCCGTGTCGAAGTTGACCCAGACAGCTACAGTTGGTGCCCCAAACCGAGATTAGCATCCTACCTCGACCCCACCTTTTGAAATCAAACAGCTATTTTTACTTTGACACCGTATGAATAATTTTCTCCCATTCGCCCTTCCCGACATTGGGGAAGAAGAAATTGCCGAAGTCGTGGACTCGTTGCGATCCGGCTGGCTGACCACCGGGCCTAAAACCCAACGCTTTGAGCGTGAATTTGCGGACTTCATCGGTTCCGGTGCGCAGGCGCTGGCGGTCAATTCGGCTACAGCCGGGTTGCATCTGGCGCTGGAAGCTTTCGGCATTGGGCCCGGCGACGAAGTCATCACCACGCCTTACACCTTCACCGCCACTGCCGGAGTCGTTCGCCATCTGGGCGCTGACCCGGTCTTTGTGGATATTGACCAAAAAACATTCAACCTTGATCCCGCAAAGATCGAACGCGCCATCACCGAACGCACCAAAGCCATCATCCCTGTTCATTTCGCTGGTCTGGCTTGCGACATGGAACCGATTATTGCCATTGCCAGACGGTATGGCCTGAAGATTCTGGAAGATGCCGCCCATGCTTTGCCCGCGACTTATCACAATCGTTTGGTTGGAACCCTGGACACTGACGCCACGGTTTTCAGCTTTTACGCGACGAAAACCATCACCACAGGCGAAGGCGGAATGATCGTCACCCGCGACGAAGCCATCGCCGAACGTTGCCGAGTCATGCGACTGCACGGCATCAGCCGGGATGCTTTTGACCGTTACACTTCAACCAAACCGGCGTGGCATTACGAAATCATCGCGCCGGGTTTCAAATACAACCTGACAGACATTGCTTCTTCCATCGGATTGCAACAGTTGAAAAAGGCCTGGGCTTTTCAAGAACGGCGTCAGGATATGGCCGAGCGTTATGACGCAGAGCTGGCGGGTTTGCCGATCACGTTGCCGCCTCAACCTGAAAACGGCGATTTGCATTCGTGGCATCTGTACCCAATCCGGCTTGACGATTCTGCGGATATCAGCCGCGATGATTTCATTCAGCAAATGTCTGCGCGCGGCATCGGTTGCAGCGTGCATTTCATCCCGCTGCATCTGCACCCATACTGGCAAAAAGCTTATGACCTGCAACCGCACGATTTTCCAATGGCTTGGCGAGCTTACGAACAAGCGGTTAGTTTGCCGCTGTACACCAAAATGACCGATGACGATCAGGCTCGCGTCATCGAAGCAGTCAAAGATGTTTTGGCTGGTGGCAGAGTTGAGTTGATGGAAGAGGAGTCGGTAGTCAGTAGTCTGTAAGAAGAGCAGACAGGATTTACAAGATGAACAGGGTTAATTCGCATATTTCAAGCAAAGTTCTCATCTTGTTGAATCCTGTAAATCCTGTCTAAAAGTTTGCTTGTTGATTGGCCCCGAAATGATTTCAGTAACTTCAAAAGTCAATTTGTCCGAACCAACCTTTGCTCCTGCGACATCGCGCCGAGTTCTGGATTTGTTGCTGGCGATTCCGGCTGTAATTTTGTTGTTGCCGGTTTTTGCCGTGGTCGCAATCTGGATCAAGCTGGATTCGCGCGGGCCGGTTTTCTTTCTTCAGCAGCGCGTTGGTTTGGGCGGGCGAACCTTTCGCATTTTCAAGTTCCGAACAATGGTTACTGACGCCGAGCGGTTGGGCACTCAAATCACGGTTGGCCGCGACCCTCGCATTACTGGCAGCGGTCATTTCCTTCGCAAATATCGGTTCGACGAATTGCCACAGCTTTTCAATGTCTTGAAAGGCGAAATGAGCATCGTCGGGCCTCGCCCCGAAGTGCCGCGATACGTCGAGTTTTACAACGACGAACAGCGGCAAATTCTGGCTTACCGTCCGGGCATCACCAGCCCGGCTACTATTGAGTTCAGCAACGAAAGCGAACTCCTTTCGCAAAATGCTGATCCAGCCGACCCTGAAACTTACTACCGCACACAGTTAATGCCGGCAAAGCTTGCTATTGATCTGAACTACTCGCGTCAGGCGACGATCTGGAGCGATTGCGCAGTTATTGCCGGAACAGTTGTAAGACTTCTCAGTTGAAAATGGTGTCTGGTCGTCGGTCATAAATCATTTTCCTTGCCGACAACAGAAAACCAGCCGCCGATAATCAGCGATTTGCCAGTCGCCACCGGTCAAGTTAAGATGCGCGCCGTTGCCCCGCCACCTCGCCAATGTCATCTTGCTTTTGACTTCCAGGATATCTGACCGGAGCGATTGGCCGACAAAAGGTCATTCGAATGAATTTGAGTAAACAATTTCTTCCTCAAACGGGAAAACTGACAGGCGAATCTGTCTTTGTTCAGCAGGCGACGCCGGACTTTTCTCAGCGCGTCACTGTGCTGATGTTGAAGGTATTTATGAAACCCTGGCTGCAAAATTACATGCTCAGCAGAGGCACGCAGATGGCAGTGGACGCGCTGGTTGTGCTGGCTTCGTTTGTGCTGGCGCATGTGCTGAGGTTTGACGGCTGGCCCCAGGGGCTGGACGGTCAGCGAATGGTTCTGGCTTTGCCTTACGTGGTGATGCTGCAAATTTGCGTCAATTATTTTGTCGGTTTGTATCGTCGCGTCTGGCGTTACGTCAGCGTTCCCGACACGGTTCATCTGGCCAGCACGGTCGGAGTGATTTCAATTGTGATATTGGCGTTGCGGTTGGCAATCGCAGACAGCCGCAGTCTGTGGGTTTTTCCGATTGGAACCATTGTCATTAACTTTTTGCTGGCGACGGTTGGAATGCTGGGAGCGCGTCTGGCCTGGCGGGTGGTTTGCGAAAAGGCCGCGCGGGCGAAAACTCAGGTCAATGGAGTCAAACTGCGAACTTTGCTGGCGGGCGCGGGCGATGCGGGAATTATGACCGCGCGGGAAATCACTCGCCGCCGAGATTTGGGGCTTCAGGTTTGCGGTTTTCTCGATGACGATCCTGGCAAACTCGGCACGGTCATTCAGGGAGTTTCAGTGCTTGGTTCGACCATTGACCTGCCGGAAGTTGTTAAAAAACATCGAGTGGATCAGGTCATTATCACGATGGCGAATGCCCGCCGGAAAACTATTCGACGCATTTTGGATTTGTGCGAACAAGCCGAAATTCCCGTCAAAATCATTCCCGGTTTGTACGAGATTTTGGGCAATCACGTCACCGTCAGCAGCGTTCGCTCGGTTGAAATCGAAGACTTGCTGGGACGCGACACCATTAACATCGAAGCCTGGCTTGAGGCCAGCCACGATTCATACGCCGGCAAGCGAGTTTTGATTACAGGCGCAGGCGGTTCGATTGGCCGCGAACTTTGCCGCCAGATTGCCACGCTCAATCCTTCTTTGATTGTGGTGCTGGACAAGGACGAAAACTCTGTTTTCGAAGCCGAGCGCGAGTTGCGCCAACAATGCGAAGACAAAAAAATCGAAATCGTTCCGGCCATTTGCGACCTGCGCGTGACGACCAGGATGCGGCAGGTTTTTGCCAAACATCGTCCGCAAGTTGTTTTTCACGCCGCCGCTCACAAACACGTGCCGTTGATGGAAAGCAACGTTGCCGAAGCCATTTTTAACAACGTCATTGGTTCGCAACGTTTGCTGGAGTGCGCGGCTGAATTCAATGTCGAACGTTGCGTCATGGTTTCGACAGACAAAGCCGTCAACCCAACAAACATCATGGGCGCAACCAAACGAATCGCCGAGTTGATGTTTCAGGCTCAGGCAGTTCGTCTAAATGGGAGCCGAAATTATTCCTGCGTGCGATTTGGCAACGTGCTGGGAAGTCGCGGAAGCGTCGTTCCTATCTTCCGCGAGCAAATCAAAAACGGCGGTCCTGTGACAATCACTCACCCCGAAGTCGAGCGTTACTTCATGACAATTCCCGAAGCCGCCCAGTTGATTATTCAAGCCGGCGCTTTGGGGCAGCGCGGAGAAATTTTCCTGCTGGACATGGGCGAACCTGTAAAAGTCTTTGATCTGGCGAAAGACATGATCCGGCTTTCAGGCCTGACAGTTGGCGAAGACATTGATATTGAG